>CAZYUV010000175.1:0-7239 GCA_964650625.1 uncultured bacterium | reverse complement strand
TCGAACAAAAAACAACAAAGTTTATCAAAAATACAAAAAAATAAAGTAGTTGGGTCGAAGAGCAATGAGAACAAACCGGAAAGGAACTCTCATGCAGGTTACCAACTTCAAAACGTATTTGAGCAAAAATGTGCGTAAAGCAATCGAAAAACTACAGCTAAACACTCTTGGCTCATCAAATACTCATCAACTTAGACGTTCTACTGAAAGACCTGTAAAAGTTTTACCAATTCAAGAATATAGCTTAAAACTAAACAAGCGAATCCAGCACAACCGAAATAAACTCGCCCATAAGCCTCGATCTAAATCTCGGTTTAAGGTTCGCCCAGAAGTTCTGCAAGCTCTACTTGGCGATAATGCTGAGCCACAGAATACAGAAATTAGTGTCAAATCTCTTCCTTTAAAGCAATATTCTAATCAAGATGCATTTCGTCTTCGAGATCGGCACAAAAATGTACTAAAATACCTTAGTAATGATAAAGATCCTTACTTTCAACTTCGCCACAATAACTATCTCACCTTACGTTCCTAATACATGAGCTCAATGTTGGTGGACTTAATACACATAGCCTACCAAAGCCTATATATTTCCCTGTCGCCATTTATATGTGCTGTACTGTTAGCTAGGAAAGATACCCGTAAAAGCTTCCTACATATGTGGGGACTCTCTCCAAACAAATCCGCACAGGCAATTCAAAATGAGGCCGTTGACTGGTTCCATGCCGTCAGTTATGGAGAAACAATCGTTTGCCTGCAATTCATAAAAACTGGCCTAAAGAATAAGCACTTGACTCGACCCATATTATTTACGTCGACAATTGAAAATGCTCTAAACCATTTTCAAAAAGAAATTAGTAAACTGCGCGTCGACTATCCTGATATGCAATACGAAGCTCAGCTGCTGCCTTTAGATTTTCAGCCCTGTTTAATTAATTTCCTGAGCGCAAGAAAAATCGATAGATTCTTCCTATTTGAAACCGATTTTTGGCCTAATTTAATATTTTATCTACGTTCTAATAATACGAAAATATTTTTAATCAACGGTAGAATTAGTCATAAAATATGCTCATTTTATAAATGTTTAGGGGTCTATGGTAAGGAGCTGTTCAGCTCCTTTGATAAATTATTCATGCAGTCAAATTTAGATGCTAAGCGTCTTTATGAATTAGGAGTTGGAAAAGACAAAGTTTCAGTTACTGGAAACGCCAAATACGATTTACTACCAGCAGAATCACTGGCAGAAAGTGAGTCTTTAATCGTTAAAGAAGATGCTAAAGTCATATTACTCGGTTCCTGGCATCATGATGAACTTTCAATATTGGATACCATTCATTCTGCCCTACCCAATAATTTTCAAATTTGGATAGCACCCAGAGTGATACAAAATATCAATCAATTCCAACGTAAAATAAAACTCTTAAATTCTGATTATTGCCTTTACTCAGAAAATAAAGGAACTTTAATAACTCATCGATTTGTGATAATTGATGCCATGGGCATACTCAGTCGACTCTATCAAAATTGTGATATAGCTATTATTGGCGGAAGTTTCAATAATATTGGAGGACATAATTTCATCGAACCTATTGCCTTCAAGAGACCAGTGATAGTAGGCCCTGGAATGCGTAATTTTGAAGAAGATGTTATTGAATTTAAAACCAAAAACCTGATCTTCCAGGTTCAAAATGAAGCCGAATTGATGAAAGTTTTATTACAATACATGCAAGACCCCCGAGAACTTCTAGAACAAAGTGTCAGAGCTCATAATTACATAAATATAAAAATAGGTAGTTTGGAAAGAACATGGTCTCAACTGAACAGTTTAAACAAACCATCCTAATTGTACTGGGCTCTGGTCGTTGGGGTGGCGGTGAAAAAAACTGCGTAGACTTAATTACAGGTTTACGCGGCCATTTTAACTTTATTTTAATTCATAGCCCCGGAGATACTATAAATAGGGTCCTTGATAAAGAAAACATTAAGCATTACGAGTTTCCTCTCCATGAACCCCCTTCGCTAAACAGAATCTTTAATTTTATAAAATTAGTAAAACAACTTAAACCTCGTCTAATACATTCTCATCTTAATCGAGCGAATCTTTATCTGAGCCTCGCCAAACCTTGGCTAAATTCTACATGGATTGCAAGCGTGCACGGCTTTACCAGTCAACTTTACAATATTTTCCCCGATCATCTAATCTGCGTATCACATGCTATACAGAAAGACCTGCCTAAAGTCTTCCGCAAAAAATCTACCCTAATATACAACGGAATCAAGCAAATGAATCAGAGTCCGAAGATTTCCGACTCCAGAAACGAGTCAGTAAAATCTTACGAAAATATGCAAGCATTTGTACTCGCTACGATTCATCCAAATAAAGGTCAAGTTTTCATATGTGAGGCACTAAGAAATTATGACGCAGGTATAACAGTAGAGTTCGTTGGAATGGGTAGCCAAGAACATACACAAGAGCTACTAAAATTTATCGGGAAAAGCTCAAATGTAAAACTCGATAATCAAATTATCCAAGATATACAATCGTATCTCGATAAGGCAGATTTTGTGATAATCCCAAGCTACAAGGAAGCCCTGTCCTATGTAGCAATCGAAAGTCTAAGTGCAGGCACACCTGTTTTAGCCAGCAGAACCGGTGGCTTACCCGAAGTTGTTACCGAAGGCGTTAATGGAAACTTCTTCACACCTGGCGATATCTCTTCATTTCGTCTCGCCCTCCAGCAGATGAAGATTGATTGTAATATTTTTAAGCAAAATTTAATCGAACAACCGTTTCTGGAAAATAATGAACATTTCACTCTCGAATTCATGCTAGATAAAGTACACGGTCTCTACAAACAACTGTTTAAAAAAAAATAGCCCCCAACGAATGGGGGCTATGGGAATCTAAATTAATCCTGTTTACGAATAGGCACTATGAGCTTCTGACCTATTTTCAAATATCGACGAGCATCAAGTTCGTTTAACCGGGCCAATTGGGCGTAGTGTTTTTGGCTACCAAGATAAGTTTTTGAAATTCTAGCCAAAGAATCTCCATTTCTCACTTTGTGAACCTTGTAACGATAAAGTTGAGCGGGGAAAAGATTTCGCTGTTCTTGTTCTAAAGCCAAATGAAAATCTTCGCGCTGTTTCTCTGTTACCCTTTCGAGTCTTAATTTTTGACCCGGAAAAATATTGTGATTAGGTAGATTGTTCCATTGCATTATTTCTGTGAATCTTTTGGGTTCCTGATAAATCTTTCGAGCAATTTGTCTCAACGAATCGCCAGGTCGAACCACATATTCCATAGCGTCGCCTTGGACCTTTATAACATCAGGAGAATTTAATGCCACATCTCCCATAGACTCCTCTGAATCGTAAATATTACCTTCAATTTGTTCTGTTGCAATATTATTGGAAGGATAGTTTTCCCTGGTAGGAGCTACTTCCTCAGATGAATTTACAACCTCAACACGTTCTCCAGTAAATTGTCTCGCTGCGGGTAATAAAATGCTTGGATCATCTTGTCCAAATACAAAAAAATCATCTGAATTTCCTGCCTCACTTTGAGAACCTAAATAATGAGGCATATTTCTTTGAGGATTTAAGCCTTCAGCAGCATATCCATCTTCATCCCTCTGAGTCTGAGAAACTGAGTTAGGCTTTACATCGCTAGTAATTTCAACTGAGCTATTAACTTCATTACTTAATTTTTGCTCACCTTCTTCGGATGTTTTCAATCGTTCAAAAAGACCACGAATTCGCTTTAGGTTTTTACGAGATCTTTGCTGTTCAGTCCAATAGTCACTGTCAGTAGTTGCTAGTGCCCAAGGTTCAGCCATTAAAGGGACCGTCATTACCACCGTCGACACCGCCACGGCTATATTGATTACCAATTTTCTTTTATTTATCATTATTTCCTCCATTTGGCCAATGGCCAGAATGATATGTCAAATATTACAAAATGTTATATGAAATGTCTATTTTTGTCGTATATTTAAGGTTTAATTATTTAATCTTTCGATGATTTTCCAGGCTCTATATTAGGCACAATAATTCTATAACCCACCTGCATTCGCGCCGGTTTAACGTTTGGATTTAATGCCATAAGTTTTAAGTAGGGAATCTTAAATTTTTGAGCAATTTTGATGAAAGTATCCCCAGCCTGAACTCTGTAGTATTTCATTTTGGTTAAGTCAGGCTTGGGCGGTGATCTCAATTCCCGTACAATTTCCTTAGACGGTTCTTCATAATTCCGAGGCTTCAATTTAGCCCCACGAATAAACTCAATAATTCCGTCAGCGATTTTATTAGCAGCAAGCTCCTGAGTCATTGCTGTACTAAAAAACTTTTCATCCCTCCAGTTAGTAATGAAACCCATTTCAAAAAGAACTGATGGTGTTTTAACATTTTTCAAGACCACATATTCCTGCCGATGAACTCCTCTAGATTTAGAGCCTTTGATGGTCTTAAAATGACGGGCAATAGCATGTGCCAAATGAGCGGAAGAATTTAGTGTTTCCCGCTGTTTTATATTTATCAAAATTTTCTCCAACATGATATGTCTGACTAGACTTGCTTTTGTTTCTGAGACCTCTTTTTTAGCTTTCACCTTAGTACCCGATAATTCTGACTCTAGAAGTTTTGGCTGCATATTTTCCTCTGCGCCTTTATCGGATAGATAAAATATTTCGAAGCCTCTAGTTGGGGGTGTGGATGAATTCATATGCAAAGAAATAAATAAGTCTGAATTTGCTCTATCACAAATTTTTGGACGATCCTCCAACTTAATTTTGTAGTCGCGAGTGCGTGTAAGAAATGAAGTGAAACCTGCACGCTCCGAAAACTCGCGCTTTAATGCCTTGGACATAGCCAATACCAAGTCTTTCTCGTCATAATTCTTACCTTGAGCTCCGGGATCATGCCCCCCATGACCTGGATCAATACAAATCAAAAAGTTTTTACTCTGGGCATCTAGTTGAGTGCGTAAAGGATATGTATTTCTAAACCGAACGCTTAACGATTTACTATCATTTATCCAGTTGAATTTTACAGGCAAAAATCCTCGAGGATAAAATATCAGTTTTAAGTCGCGCCCTATCTGTTTTGCGTAAAAGGAAATAGCTAAAAGATGATCTAGGTTTTGGCGCCCTAAAAAATAAGGGCTTCTTACGTTTTTGAGACGAATCGAGTAATGATTCTTGTGAGCATTGTAGATCGATTTACCAAACAACGGCTTATCGAAGTCCAAACGAATTTCCAAAAACTGATCCGAATCAAGAATTTCATACTGTTGGAGTACCGCACCGAATGACGAATACACACAAAAAAAATAAAAAATAAGACCCAAAAACAGTTTTAACATATTCAACATTCATCAGAATATCGGCATTACCAAGGGAAATTATCCTATTTAAGCGGATTAACAGCCTCTGAGGCAAATAAAATTATATTAAAATTTAGAATTACTTGCTTATTTAGTTAGTTCCAATTAAAATAGCGTTCTTTTTTTAGCTCAGTTGTAACCTACTGAGCCCAGCGATTATTGAGGAGATTAAGATGGCAACGAAGTGTTTTTTGAGCGGTAAAAAGCCTGTTACACTAAAAAAGGTTTCGCACTCACACATTCGAACAAACCGAAAAGTTCGCCCTAATCTACAGACGGTAACCATCTTAGTTGGAAACAACAAGAAAAAGGTTAAGGTTTCCACCAAAATGATTAAAAAGGGTAAAACAATCGGCCTTAAGATAACTAAGCAGCAGTACAAGGCTGCTAAGCGCTCCGCCACAGGACTTTTAGGATAATTCATAAACCAATAGAAGCAAAAGCCGCAGCAGTCTGCTGCGGCTTTTTTCGTTCATAGACCAAGTTCTATTAAGTCGAAATTACTTGGAGCAATCTTTTAGAGCCTCGTCTAATTAATCCGCGGAATAAAAATAAACCAATCAGTACATCTGGCACCAAAAAGAAAGCGTTGTATTGCAAAGAGTAAACCAAAGCCACCTCAAAAGTCTTACCCGCTGAGAAAAAAATGACACCCGATACAACGTGACATACAAACCGTCCAACTTGGGCCACAATAATACCTAAAAATGGACTCGATGGAAAAAGTCCACATAAGCCCAAAGAAGCGTAGGCAAACACATAATCCATAAAAAACGGACCAGGACCAATAAAAAGCCCGCTCACTAAGAATGAAAGTAGACCGAAATTGATTCCAGCAAGCAAGCCTACGCCCAATCCCCATCGCAGACCTACTATACAAATAGGAATAGTAGAACCAAGCGTGATTGAACCCCCAAGAGGGGCTTTGTATATGGTAAATCCAGATAGAACCAATCCAGCGGAAACCAATAAAGCCCCCTCAACATAAGGACGCATACGCCGATTTACCGAACCCCGAATCATGGACTTATTATATAACAAAAAAGGGCGCTGCTCGAACAACCGCACAGACAAGTCCGAACAACACCCCTATTGAACTTCTTGAATCTCCAAAATAAAGATTTACAAGCAATTCCAGGAACAATCAACTAGAAGTCATTTTCTTCTACATCGCGGGCACTGAGGTTATAGCGCCCCATTCTATCCTTTTCAGTAAGCTTAACAGAAATTAGGTCACCCTCACTCAGAATATCAGTTACAGAGTTCAGTCGACCCTTCTTAGAAATCTTAGATATGTGCAACAAACCTTCACGACCAGGCATAAATTCCACAAATGCACCAAAATCAGTAATTCGCATAACTTTCGAGCTATATACTTTACCGACTTCTGGTTCTGCAACAAGGTTTATGACGTAATTTAGCGCCTCTTCACCCGATGGACCGTCAGCGGACAGAACCTTTACAGTTCCTCCACTACCATCTGACTTTTCTTCCACTTCAACTTTTACACCAAATTCTTCACAAATGCCGCGTATCACTTTGCCACCAGGTCCGATTACGTCACCAATTTTATCCTTGGGGATCTCTGTGATTAAAATTCTTGGCGCATATTCACTGATGTTCGTTCGACTAGCTTTAATTGCTTTATCCATTGAATCCAGTATCTCAAGTCGAGCTTTTTTAGCCTGCGTCAGAGCCGTACGCATGATCTCTATGGTTATACCTTCAATCTTAATATCCATTTGCAGAGCACATACACCTTCCAGAGTCCCGGCAACCTTGAAATCCATGTCACCGTAATGGTCTTCAGCACCTTGAATATCCGTTAACACAGAGTAATCTTCACCCTGCATAAACAG
>CAZYUV010000174.1:0-7267 GCA_964650625.1 uncultured bacterium | reverse complement strand
AGCCCCGTCTCGACCGAGACAGGGCTTCAAAGAAAAGACCAATTAGACGCAAACGGCGCCGGGATTAGCTTGATCATGATCAGTCGGCCATCCCAGCATTTGCTCTAATTTTGGCTTTGAAATTCCCTTGATTTTCATAAGCACTCCTATCTTTCAAAGTTAGTTCGATTTTTTGAACACTGATCTACGGAATAGATTAAACACACTAATTCGTTAGGATTATATTTACCAGTTTTAGCGCTATGAGGATCACTAATATCATGGCGAGACTGATTACGATTGTCAGTATAAAACGTCTCCAAGTCCGATTTCTCACCAACGAATATAGGGTTAGCAGTTGCTTGAGAAGGTTTTGCAGCTATGAACTGATAGATCGTCGGATCTATGATAATTTCGGAGCCAGCACCCATTGAACGATCAACTAAGAAATAATGAGTTTTATAGGCTCTTTCTTTTGATCCGTCGTTCAAACTCATGTTGACGGCTTCACCGTTATCACTTGTTTGCGCTAGCATGATTTTGTCAAAACCTTTTTCCCTCAGTTTTTCAAGTAAAACTGCAGCGTGATCGAGACAGTCACCCTCCAAGCTGTAGAAATCTTGTGCATCAGATTCGGACAACAATTCATTTATAACTTTTCTATAGTCGGATACAGTTGCAGCTGCTTGATTCTGTTGCACTGGTGACGATTTTATTTCTTTCAGCCCCCCAAAATTGGGTTCGTCAACGGCACTAAAGAATAATTCCGTTTCCTCACCATATTCATTATTTGAGGCAGCACTGCTTAGCACACCGCAAATGGAGTGCAAAATCACAATAACTAATATAAATATAATCCGTAACATATCGTTCATTAAAAGCGCATCAAAATACATTAAAATGCAGATTTAAGCTTTATAATTATAACAAACTATAAGAACTTCAATTAGTGAATGACTATCTTGAGGAAGCCATGTTCGAGATGTTCTGTAAATTTATGTCTTTGTTAGATAGGTATTAAGTCATTGTTGGTTTTTTTATTACCGAATCGAATTCAATCGGTTAAGCATGGAGTAAGACTTCTGTGCATAAACTACATTGGAAGGGAAACTATTTAAATTAGTATTACCAAGCTTGCTTGCGTGTTTAAAATGAGTACGCATACTAGACTCAAAACTTTGATTACTATCAGATTGTAAGCCATGGGAGTCCATCATTTGATATTGTCGAGCTAGAAAATAGCGAGCTTTAGCTGACTTAAAATCAGTTTCATTAACGGCAGATCTCAAGCTTGCTAGAGCGCTGAAGTAGGCTTGCCTATTATTTTCTGATACAGCGTACTGAATTCTATCATTCACTCTGGATTCAAGGGAGTTCTGAGGTGGTTGTACTCCTTCCAAACCACCAAAAAAGTCGGTAGCTGAATTGATACCTACAATTAGTAAAAATAATAATTTCATCATAATAACCTCTCTTAATTTGGTCTGCGGGCCTTAAATAAAGCTTATAATGCTAAAATTAAATCATCCGAGGTTATTCATATTCATTCTAAAAGTTCTTGATGTTTTGAAACTTAAAACATAATAAACCGTAGATTAAAAGTCTTCAGTTATTAAAATCCTTATCATTGAAGGTTGGGAGAACAGGATTGCAAAAACTCTTAGGGATTGTTTTTTTAACTTGTCTAGTGCATTTAGCTGCATTCGATAATGCTTCTGATTTTTTTGGGAATTTAGAAGTTGAAAAGCAGGAGGCAGATAATTCACGAAATAACTCCTATGGTGCGGCCGAATTTCCGGCCCTGTCGGAGCAGTCTAATAAAGACCGTTGGACTGCCGCTGCAATTGCGGCAAAAGAAGCAGGCGTTTATATGCCACAAGGCCAGGCCGATGTTTTACAAAGTATTTACAATAGAATGCAATCAGGTAACTATAACTGCAATAGCGTAAGTGAATGCGTCAACACAGAAGGTCAATATGAGCCTACTTTCAATAATCAATGGGAATGGAAGTCAATTATAGACATTCATACTGCTGCCAAAGCGGCTAAATTGAGTTTAGAGCAAATTAAATACGTTGATACCAATCTTCAAAAGTTTAGTCTCCAGAAAGAAGCGGCCAGATTTATTCAGTGTAGAACCGATTTCAATGGCGAAACTGAAAAACCTTACATGCAATCTCATAATGGGGATATCACACGAGGAAAGGGTCATAACTTTTTTGGTAACTTCTATCCAAACTCAGGAAACGGGAGCTGTTTCTGAATCCAGAATTCTACTGCTAAAATCTTGCAAGTTTAAGAATATTACTACTAGATATCTTTTAGGATAGGTACCTGTTCGGATGGAACGTTGGAAAGTTCTGAGCCTAAAGATTCTTCCAAATCTTTTGTGACTTCTGTATTTTCGACCATATCATCAGACTCATCTTGCGTGGATTCTTCAGATGAACTTTGTGATTCATCCTCTTGGAGAATAGCACATTGGCCTGATTCTAAGTCGAAAATCAAATCCTCATGAGACTTATCATAAACCACTTTTATTCCCAGCTGACCAAGTTGTTGATTGAGTTCAGTAGGCAGTGTTCCGATTCCATATTTATAATAGAAATCGATTGGATCAGACCAGGTTTCCATAATTTTAGCAATCCGAGGATCTTCCCCTTTGTACTCCGACAAAAAGAACAGACCTTCACTCCAAGGGATGTAAGGCACTAAACAAATTGAATCACTCGTAGTTTCAGTATTTGTTGAGCTTGAGTTGGTATTAGTCTGTGGTGAGGTATTTGAAGTAGATTCCGCTATAGGAGTAGACTGCGTATTGGTTTCCAATACTGTCTCTGTAAGAGAATTAGTATCAGATTGAGATACCGTGGTGTTATCTATTTGTTCTGTTTGAGAAACTGTAGAGACTTCAGTACTGCTTGTGGAATTTTGAGAATCATCACTTCCAGTCAGTAAGACTCCGGCATTTTGCTGTTCTAGAGAAGTATTTAATTGTTCTATACCATTCTGGTCAAGACTTACGATGGTATCGGTCAAAGTGCTAATTACTTCATCACTATTTTGTCCGAAAACCAAGCTTGCAGTGATAAAAAATATAAGTAAACGCATGATTAATTGCCTTTAGATAAATTGATTTCACGATTTTCTTGTATGGTTTTAACAATTATTGCATTGGCTTCTTCAAGTGCTTTGTCACCTTTGTCGGCATTGATGCGACCTTTGTATTTTTTATTGAAAGACTGACGATCAATCAAGGTTACGATTATGTAATCTATTCCATTGATATTATAAATTCCGGCATAAGTAGAGGAATTAGAGTTTGTACCTATTTTGCCTCCGGTGTTGGTGGCCCCTGGAACCTTGATTTTATATTTCGTTTTAGTAAAGGCGTGCCATGCTGAGTCCCGTCGATTTATATTCTGCACATGCCGGTATTTATGATAGAAGTCATAAACCGAATCAGCTAGATCATCTGCTGTGGAGCCTACTTTGAAGGACGGAGTTTCTGTCCTTTTCTTCGCTGACAGATAGTTATAACCCGTACTTCCATAACCAAGTTGTTTTAATTTTGTTTTAGTGGCATCTAAACCACCGAGCTCCTGTGCCAAAAGATTAGGACAAGTGTTAGAGGAACGATATAGAGTGGCGTGTATTGCTTTAGTAACAGTGTAGGACTGACCCACTGGTTCGCCGTCATAACTTTGGATATTATTAGCAGTAACCTTGAGTTGTTTGCGTGGATTAATTTTGCCTGCTTTCATTTCTCGAAGAGCTACATTAACCACCGGTAGTTTGATTACCGAAGCAACACTTTTTGGATGTATAGTGGCATTATTAGCAAAACTCCATTTTGGATTATTTAATTCCATTACTTTAAAGCTGTGAACCCAATAGATTTGTTTAGCTAGATTTTCAACGTCGACACCACTTTTAACTGAGTTTTGAACTTCTTTCTCTGTATCTGAAGAAGCCGAATAAAACCTATAAGTGGAAGATTTGGGTATTGGAGGTGGAGCTACAACTTGATTGGCAGTATTACTAGTGAAACCCTCATTTATTTCTTCCTTGATATTATTTGTATCGGAATCTGTAGTAGCAATACTATCGTAGTTTACATGAACCGACGCTTCATCAAAATCCTCACTAGTGAAATTGAATGCAAACGAAGAACTAATAGTCAGACTAATAACAATTGATCTAATTATGGCTTTCATAATTTTCCTCCTATACCATAAGTATAATGAGTATGCTGATACTACGTCAGTAAGTGACTAGGTGTTCCTAAAATTTGAAATGTTTTTTGAGAGTACTAAAAAATCTATAATAGATCTTCAAAAGTGAGATCGGAATTTAGCTCCACAGCCGGAGAGTTTAGGGAGTCTTTTTCCGAGGAAACTTTCAGTAATTTACGCATGCTTTCAATTCTCAAGGAACTGGACTCTTTTCCTCGAGCCGGCCTCAACAAACTATCATAATAAAAATAGCTTGGAATCAAACCTTTGCTGCGAGCATGTGAAACCTGAGAAGAAATAAGTTTAGCACTCATTCTTGTATTGTTATGAAGTCCAGAAAGAATAATCACGCCAAGTTCAGAGTACTTGGCAGAATTTTTGAAATTATGATCGTTGACTAACTGCTTAAAGCCTCTAAGATTATAGCGATAAATTTGCAGAAGTAGCTTATCAACTGCTCCTGACTGAACCACGCGATACCAATCCTGATTCCATTTACCTTTACTGAAATTTAGATCTCCCGCAGGAGACAAGATAAATTGTTTATTACTAGCTCTCACTACACTAGAGATAAGAATAAGCAATTCGCTAATGGAATTCGTAATTAGTTTATTTCTGGACGGAAAAAAAACGTTTTTATTTAAACTATCAGAAAGTTTATTTGAATGAGAATCATAACCATATCCGGATTTGATACTAAAATGATCGTCTATAAGAACTCCATCGACATTATAAGAGACCAGCTCATCCATAATGGAAGTCAGAAACTCTATGACTTCTGGATGATTGGGATTCAAAAAACCTTTCTGCACACCCCACTTCAAAGGCATAGCAGCAGTGCCATTTCTTTTTTTTGTCAGCCAACCTCTGGATTCAAATATCTTTCCGCTTGTTACCCATTCGGTGGTTTTGGCTGATTTACCTTTTGTTAATACTACCTTAAGCCCGTACTCAAACCAGGGCACTATACTAAGCCCTAGAGGAGCCGCTTCCTCAATAAATTCTTGCAGGATATCTCTAGAGCCGTAGGCACTGATGGATGAATTACCCAAAGTATTTTCTACGGTTTTACTTTTCCAAAAAGCGTGATTTTTATTCCATACACATGGATAAACTATCTTTAACCCTAAATCAGCTACTTTCTTGAGAGCATTACGAATATTTTCACGAGAATCATAAACTGGACTATTTACGTTGGTAAAGAACACGCCTTCGGCGGAATGTAGACGGATAGTGCAAAATAGAATGATTATCAAAAATATATATTGCATGTAACCTCCAAATTTAATGATCACTTTAAACCTATTGTCAAAATGAAATTAATGGACTGTATGCTGCATGGAGTTCCAGAAATTCAGCTTGTTTTAATCCGAAAAAATAACATTAAGAACATTCAAAACAAGTGATGTTAGTCACTATGCTCCTGTGTTATAACTGCCGGTTGCTCAAAACGCCCGAGCTTTTCAATTGAATCTGAAGAAACAAGGAGAAACATGAAAACGCTACTAAGTATTTTACTGCTACTGACGATCCCAGCACAGGCTGGAACTCTTAAAAAAATTGGTGAACTAAAGGTTACACGTCCAGCTTTTTTGAGTATTCATGACGATCAACTAATAGTCACTCAATTCGGAGTCTTCCACAAAGGGAAGGTGTCGATATTAAAAGGACTCAAAAGTAACCTAGAAAACCTTCAAGGTGCGCAATTTAAGACATTCATTGACGACAGCAAGATCAAATGGCCTAACGAAGTACGTTTCTTTGGTGAGGATAGATCTCAATGGGCTGGTACCGTATCATCCGGCTTCTTAGTGCCAGGTAAAACCAATGGTGGTGTTTTCCTTCTTAACAACGATATTCTATCACGCTTCAGATCATGGTTCGGAGTAGACCTACAGGTGAATGTGCCGTTTTTTAGAACAGCTCTTACCCGAATTTCTCCTAAAGATAAGGGCTGGTGGTATCACAGAACTAGACCATACAAAGATGGTTTTATAACTGCAAGAGCAAAATTGTCTTGGGGTAATGGTCAAGGCGAACTTCTATATTTGTATCGCGAGAACAATACTGGATCCAAGTGGTTATCAGAAAAGATTGTCAGTGGACCAGACGTTCATTTTCAACTATATGATTTCGATAAGGATGGCGAAGAGGAAATTATCTGTACAGAATTCTTCAACAAGCGTCTTACTATGCTGAAGATGGTTGATGGTGAATGGGAATACACTGTTATAGATGACACAGTAGGCGCAGCATTTGATCTTGAGGTTAGAGATCTTGATCTAGACGGTACTGCAGAAGTTCTTGTTACAAATCATGAGGCTGACGAAAAAGCTGCTGTATTTGTTTACACAGTAAATACAGAATCAGGCATTGAATTTACAAGACACACTATTCTTGAAGGAATCAAAACCATTCAAGGTGGTATTGGTAGTGCATCTCCTGGTAAAGCTGAAGGATTCATAGCTGATTCTAATAACCCAACCAAGCCTTGGGTTTTAGTTAATGGGGACGGATCTCAGAAGGCTCACTTACTAAAGCCAAAAAGTGAAGATGCAAATAACTGGGAATATACAGAAGAAATTCTTATCGACACAGGTTGTACTGTAGGCCAGTCAGCTATCGCTGATATAGATGGCGACGGTGGTGTAGAGATATTCATACCAGCTTACGACAAAGATCTTATTCACGTATTCAGTTACGTAAAATAATCAAATTATAGCTTCCGTAGAGAGAATGTCCTAAATTCTCAACTATTAGCCCGGTGGTCTGCTTAATGTAGATTGCCGGGTTTGTTTTTTGATGTGATTTTGAGGCAAGTAATCAACAAAGTAAAAGAGCTTAAAACCCTTACCAAAAGCTGTTCGAGTCGGTTTTGAATTTTGTTAACATGGGTAGAGGGTTGACAGATCTTCCAAATTAGTTAGTATTCACTAACCTAACAAGGGGGAAGATATGAATATTACAGGACTATTACTATTATCTTTAAGCCTAGCTGTTACTGCAAAAGCTGCTGCTAAAATCAGCACAATTCTATTCCACATTGATTTCTC
>CAZYUV010000173.1:0-7294 GCA_964650625.1 uncultured bacterium | reverse complement strand
TTTTCCACATAGTGCTCGCGCTACCGCCACCCTCTGTTGTTGACCACCTGACAGTTGAGCTGGAAATCGATCTTTCAGATCAAGTATTTCTAAGTCTTTAAGTAGGGGAATAATTAGCTCTTCGTGTTGCTCAATGGCTACTTTTTGAAATTGCAGAATTAGTTGCACGTTTTCATATACCGTAAGCACTGGAAGTAAGTTGTATGCTTGAAAAACAAAACCAATTCTTTGAAGCCTTAGTTCTGTTAATTGATTTTGTGTAAGATCATTAGTAATTTGATTTTCAATTCTGATCTTACCTGTAGTTGGGATATCCAGTCCACCAATCAAGTTTAACATTGTGGTTTTGCCGCTACCGGAGGGGCCCGACAATACTGCAAATTCCGCCTTCTCTATATTGAGATTAACGCAGTCCACGGCATGTACGATGGATTGGCCATCTTGGTAATGCCGACTTACCTGATCCAATTGCACAATACTATCCGCTACCATAAATCTCCTAACTCATTGCCTTGGCCGGTTGCACTTTGGAGGCCATACGTGCGGGATACCATGAGGCCAGAAGTGTTGTTATTGTCATAACAATACATATGGTTATGGTGCCCTTAGGATTCCAGGCTGTGTAGACAACGGTATCGATGGTTACACCTGCTACACTAGCTTCTTTTATCATTTCACTAAAATCAATGCCGTAGGTGCTCGTGTAAAGACTTAAGCCAAATGCAAATGCCAAACCGATTAAATTACCGATTATGGCCATAAAAAAACCCTCGGCAAAAATCATTTTCTGCACAGCGGCCGAATGCAATCCCAGAGCTTGCAAAAGGCCAATCTCGCGTTTGCGTTCCATGACGCTCATTACTAGGGAGTTTATCAATCCAATACCAACGATGATTAATAAAAAAGTAGCCATCAAAATACCGTTATAGCGATCTAGCTGAATCAAGCTTACTAGTTGGGGGATTGATTCTCGCCAACTTACGGCTCTAAGACCGGTATGGTAATCTGACGCAACCCATTTTTGTAGTCTTTGTAATTCTTTGGGTAAGTATTGATTGCCTTTAAGCAAGACTGCGATTTCATGAACTTCGTTGGGTGCCTTAAGTAGGTCTTGCGCAGACTCTAATTGGGTGATTACAGTATTACGATCAATCAGTCGCATTCCAGTTCGAAGGATCCCTCTAACCTTAAATAATTTACTGGTAACGTCACCGTCAGATCCTTGCGCCATTACAACAAATTTTCGGCCAATTTTGAGTCCTAAATAATTGGCCAAGTCAATGCCGATTACAGCGTCTTTTCTTTTTCCGGGTCTTGGCCATTGACCTTTCTTAAGGAAATCAGACTTTAATAATGGATTGTGATCAATATCTGCAGATAGTCTTAATCCGATCAGCGCAACTCCTTCACTATTTCTAGAAGAACGGGCCAAAGCGGGAATTGTTAATCGGGGAGAAACTCGCTCCACAGTCTCAATCGATTTAAGTTTTTGTTCCCAATCAGAAAGTTTAATTCGGTGTTCGGTTTCTTTTTGAGTTAAATATTTTTCATGAAGCAGTGTTATGTGACCGCTGGCACTTCGAACTCCATTACGAATGAATTGACGATATGAACCGGTTTGTAGATTATCCAGAAAAACACAAATGAAAACGCTACCCGCAATGCCTAATACGCTGACCAAACTACGCCAGAAATTACGTTTTAGATTACGCCATCCTAATTTAAGAAGCATTAGCGTTTTTCTCCCAATACAGCATTTAGTGGCCGACTCAGAACACGAAAGGCCGGCCATAGACTAGTACAACCCCCCAAAAACATCATAAGAACAATTGGTAAGCAGACATTGTCTGTAGTTAAATATGCTCTAATCATAGGTTTTAAGCTGCTTCCTCCCCACTCAATGACTCCCATGTAATTGGTGAGATCAATGGGGTATTGGTAAAGCACTAGCGCAATAAGAACACCGACAGTACCACCAAGTAAAGCTGCGATTGAGCTCATTAAAGTTCCCTCGATAAACAGCATAAAATAGAGCTGATACTGTTTGAGACCAATGGCTTTTAATACTCCCATTTCATGACTACGCTCCAGAATCGCCATACTCATAGTATTCATCGCAATTAGGATCACGGCAAAATAAAAAATGCAGATCAGAATTAGCTGGCTGACATCCCAGAAATCGATTACTTGGCTTAGTTGCGGCAACTTCTCACGCCATGAATCCACTGTAAGCAGAGGATTCTCTAATTGCAGAATATCTTTTGCTTCCCTTGCTTCAAGCGGTCCCGAAAGTCTGCCAATCCAAGTGTGAGCCTGGTTTGGAAGTCCCATGATATTCTGAAGATTACTGAGGCTAGTTAAGGCCAGACTCAAATCTTTTGTGGCATCACCAGAATGAAATATTCCTCGGACTTCAAAGATTGCCGATGCAATCGATCCTTTGGCTCCTTGACCCATCGCAATAAGACTATCCCCGGGCTTTACTCCAAGTTTTTTAGCTAATTCATCGCCTAGAAGTACTCCTTGGTCATCTTCTAATAATTCTTTACCAGCCACTAAGCAATCAAGCAGAAGACTTACTGATTTCTCAGTTTTTACGTCAACCCCTAAGACTTCGGCAGCGATTGTTTTTCCTTTCGGCCCTGCAATCTGCTCGTCTTTTTGTAATAGCATTCGACCAAATAGACGAGGACTCAGACCTAAGAGTTTGCGATGTGAATCTTTGAGCCCAGAAGTGCTTGAACTGAGGGTATGATGTAAGTCAGATTCCTCTATGTAGAGCGGGTTAACAATCTGAATGTGGCTATGATAATACTCGGTTGTTGTGATAATCATAGACCAAAGAAATCCAAGATTTACAGACAGGGTTAAAATTAATACTGCTGTAGCCGTTGTCATTGCGCCCATTGTGAGTAGCGTACGAATAGGAGAGCGCCAGAGATTACGATATGCCAGACGCAAAACTAACATTTACAAGCTCCTGTAAAAATTAGCAATTGTTCATCTCCGTTTAAGATTACGGACAGAAAAGAGTCCTTTTGGAAGCGATTGATCAAAAGCCAATTCCTTGTACGAAATTAGCGTAGATTCACTTGGTTCATCCTTAGGAGTTACAATCATTCGCATAGGTATGTGGCGACTATCAATTTCTCTAACATCATGAAAACTGATAGTACGCACCAAATCATCATCTTCATCGAAATATTTTACGGTTTTTGGCACTTTCCGTGCCCGTTCAATGTCATATATAATCTTGCCCCATACAGTGGCAGCATTTTCTTTTGGAAGTGCCAGAATCACAATGTATTCTGAGGCTTCTTTTAGTAGGCTAAAGTCATACATTTGATCGATTTTATTGCCTTTAACCAAATCGTCATTGGTAAAATGGGAGCCCATCCATGAATCTCCCATTAAGCTTGAAGGTACCTTCATTATTCGATCGATTTTAGGTAAATAATTCCAAATATTGTCATTGAGCTTCAGAGTAGAGGTACCCCTTTCTTTCAAAGGCTCGACGATGCGAGCTAAAAATTTGTCGCGACCCTCGCCCCAGTTTTTCATCATCATGCGACGACTCCATGTACTGCGTTTGATCTTCATTTCGATAAGGGCGTAACTAGTTTTCGCAAGATATTGTGTTTCTGAGCGACGAACATAATCCACCAAGTCTAATTTACTTTCTGTCCTTCTGGAGTCTTCAGAAGCGCATGCAAAGCCAGCATTCATAAATCCTAAAAAAATCGCTAGAACCAAACTTGAAAAACCCATTCGACGAGTATACCGAAAATGATTGACTGAGTTCCGAATTAATTATTATTGAACGCAAAGCGTGGTGCTTGACAGCGAGCAAGAATCGATAACATTTTGAGATTAATTTTTATTGCTTTTGAAGGCAATTATAAAAAATATAGCAACTAACGCCATATTGATGAGGTTATAATAAGGGCATGAGTGATAAGCCTGTTGAAAAGCAAAAACCCAGTGGAATAATTTTGATCATCGATGACCAACCTACAATCCTGCAGTTGCTAGGTACTGTATTGCGTCACACAAATTATGAAATTATTTTTGCCAGTTCGGGCCCAGCTGGCCTGAAAAAAGCTCAAGAGGTTTCCCCTGATCTAATTCTACTAGATATTCGCATGCCTGAAATGGATGGCTGGGAAGTGATTGATGAGCTAAAGTCTAATCAATCTACCAAGGATATCCCTGTTATATTTTTGTCAGGCATGACAGAGGAAGATGATGTGAACCTCTGTTTTAAGAAAGGCGCTGTGGATTACATTGCTAAGCCGTTCAAAATGGTAGAGCTTTTGGCCAGGGTAAATACTCACTTTAGCCTTAAGCGAGCCAACGATCAAATTGCCGAATTAAAGGAAAAGCTTAGGCTGTACACCGATACTGAAAGCATACACAAAAGCTAGTAAAACGGAGAATCTGCTTTACGATTTATAGTGTGACTTTGAAGGTATGGAAAATACCTTAATTTGAAACGATTCGGTTGATAAGGTAATTTGTTTCGAAGATGTTTGCAACTTTCATGACTTATGGATTCTCTCTGCTTTTCGATTTTTAAGTAATCTGCATAAATGCTTTCAGGAACCTTTTGATAACCATTAGGAAAATTGGCTCGCGGTCTTAGGGGTCTTAAGCCCAGACCGGGAAATCTGCGATAGATTAGACTACCCATTGTCTGATCGCCAGGATGCAAATTATAGGTTCTTTCTACTTTCAATCGGGTGGGCAAATTGTGATATTCTTCGTGAGGTAGAGCAGACCAAATGTAATTCACAAAAATAAATATTAGAAGACAATACATACCATAGAATTTATCGGAATATGCTAGTGTTATACGAGCTAAATTTAGCTTTAAAGGAGTCTATCTGAGCCTATTCTATACAACTATTCCCGTAAATAAACTGAAATTGAGTTTTGATCAATCTCCACAACTAATTGCGAAGTTCCAATCAGAACTTAGCTACAAGAAACTGGTTCAAGATATTGAAGATAAGGGCATCATTGATCCTTGCCTTGTGCAGGCATATCCGGATCGCTTACAAATGGAGACTGGCTGCCAAAGGCTGATGTCAGCAAGACAAATTGGTATCAATAGTTTGGTTTGTTTTGTTTATCCATGGCAAGGGGGTCGTGCAGAAGACTATGATCTGAATCTTTTGCAGATAAGTAGTGTGGAACAGCTGAGAAAATATTTTCGTAATGATTTGGTGGCAAGTTATCTGGATATTATTGGTTATCTGGAGACTGGTCGGATACAACTGTAAGCGTCTTAGGTGATAGAATGCCTCAGAAACGCAGGAGTACAAGATGTGTGAATCCAGTAATCCATCAGAAGTAAAGCAACCAGGCTTGGGGCTGTCTCTTGTGCCGTTAGGTTTTTTGGTAATAGCGCTAATCATTAATGTTATTCTTTTCAAGGATGATGCGACTTATGGTCCTAATCAATTGGCTTTATTACTTTCGGGAATGCTGACTTTGGCACTTGGTTCTGTATTTCTTAATGTCCCCTACAAAAAGATGGAGGAGCGGATAGTGCATTCCATCAGTCTTGCGACGCAGGCTTGCTTGATACTGCTGGTTGTGGGTTCCTTGATTTCGGTTTGGATACTAAGTGGAATAGTCCCCACCATGATTTATTACGGACTTATCATTATTAATCCAGATTACTTTTTGCCAGTTGCCTGTATTTCTTGCGCTTTTGTAGCAATCTCTACCGGTTCTAGTTGGAGTACCTCGGGGACAGTGGGCGTGGCCTTAATTGGAATTGGGCAAACATTAGGTGTTCCCATGGGGATGACAGCAGGAGCAATCATATCAGGAGCTTATTTTGGCGATAAAATGTCTCCCCTGAGTGATACGACGAATTTGGCTCCAGCGATGGCAGGTACTGATTTATTCACACACATAAGACACATGGTATACACCTCTGGTCCGGCCATATTAATTGCTATTGTTTTGTTCTTTATTATTGGCTTAGGTTATGGAGGGGGTCAGAGCGATCCTGTAAAAATTAAAGCGGTTCTAGATTTGATTGTTACTCAGTTTAATATAGGTCTTCACCTATTTGTTGTGCCTTTGATTGTACTGATTATGGTAGCTAAGAAGATGCCGGCATTTCCCGCAATGATTATTGGTGTTCTTTTGGGAGTTTTGGCAGCTTTAATATTTCAACAACCCTTACTTACCACGTTGGCAGGCGAATCGTCAGGTTTATCAGGAGTTTACAGTCAGATAGTTAGCGTTGCACATGGTGGTTTTAGTTTTGAGTCTGGTAATGCTGCAATGGACAAATTGTTCAACCGTGGTGGTATGTCAGGGATGTTGACCACGGTTTGGTTGATATTGATGGCAATGGTTTTCGGAGGAGCTCTGGAAGCTACAGGAATTCTACAGAAAATAGCACAGAGTATTTTATCGTTAGTGAGTGGTACGGCTTCCTTGATCGGCTCAGTTGTAGCTACTTGTCTTGTAATGAATATGACAGCCTCTGACCAATATCTAGCACTTGTGGTTCCCGGTAGAATGTTTCGTAAAAGTTTTGATGATTTTGATTTACATCCTAAAAATCTATCGCGTGCATTGGAGGATTCGGGTACTGTAACCTCCGTTTTAGTTCCATGGAACTCAGGTGGCGCTTATCATTCAAAAGTTTTTGGAGTGGGTACTCTAGAATACTTACCTTTTTGTTTTTTCAATTTGTTATCTCCTGTAATCTCTATGTTTCTAGCCACTATGAATTGGACCATTGAGAAGCGAGTCAGAGAAGCCGTCAACAATTAATGCGAATGAGAAAATTATGAGATTAATTAGCTATCTGTTTATTGGTTTGGTTTTTACAATTTCTACCCATGCCTTCGAGAGGTTCTACTATCCTCATGAGCAGTGGCGTAAATGCTCCATTCGGGAGCTCAACAGCTTAAATAGTAAAAAGCTTGATGAGCTGTTTAGCTATGCTTTCGACTCTAATGCTGATTATGAGACTAATAGTTTAATTCTCTATTACGGTGATTGTGAGGTCAAAGCAAGATTTGCAAATGGGTATAAACGCAAACAGTTGCACAGAGTTTGGTCTATTAGTAAGTCAATTAGCGCTATTTTAATTGGGATTGCGGAGCAAAAAGGTTTGCTTAGCCGAGAAGATCTTGTAGCGGATTATTACCCTAGAATTGAACCAAGGTATTCTCAATCTCTTAAGATTAGACATTTACTTCAAATGAGTTCGGGCCTTGATTGGAAAGAGGGTTATGAAGCGAATCCTTTGGGTAGCAATGTAATT
>CAZYUV010000172.1:0-7312 GCA_964650625.1 uncultured bacterium | reverse complement strand
TCTGCGCGAAATTAGTAATCGTCTTAGTGGTCATTTCGAGATTGAATCCTTGCTTAAGGAGATCATGAATTACACTAAGCGAATTCTCTACTCCGAAGCTTGTTCACTTCTTTTACTTGAAGAAGATAGTGACAAACTTTTCTTCTACGTCACTGACGACTCTGGAGTTGATTTAAAGGCTATTCGCCTCAATAAAGGACAGGGTATTGTCGGCGCTGTATTCGAAAGTGGAGAATCTGTAATTGTTAACAATGTTCAGGAGGATCCTCGATTTTTCGGTGGGGTAGATAAAAAGACAGGTTTTGTAACCAGATCACTAGTATGTGTACCCATGTCAGTAGGAACCAAACGGATCGGTGTGGTTGAGGTTTTGAATCGTTTTGAAGGTGAGTATACCGAGGAGGATGTACACACGCTTGAATCAATCGCGGGTCAATCTGCCTTGGCAATAGAGTATGTTCGGGCAAGTGAAAAGCGTTCATTCGACGATCGCCTAGCAATTGTCGGGAATATGTCAGCGGCGATGATCCATGATCTTAGAAACTCCATGCAGGTAATCTCTGGCTTTTCTCAATTAATTGCATCGGAGCAGCCTCAACATAATGAACATTGCGACGTGATAATTCGTGAAATTGATAAACTGGTTCAGATGAGTCAGGAGGTATTGGAGTATTCGCGAGGTAGCAAGATTACTTTGAATCCAATTCAGGTAAGTTTGAATTCATTTTTGAAAAGTATACATAAATTAAATACTCATAGAATGATAAAACACGATTGTGAGTTTGAATTGATCATCCATGGCGATGTTCAACTGCGCATGGATTTAACGAAGATGCAGCGAGTGGTTCAAAACATTCTCAATAATGCAATGCATGCTGTAACAGATTGTCGTCAAATTACATTAGAGGGTGGCCTCATTGATGGTTCGCCTCAAATCGTAGTTCGTGACAAGGGTAAGGGCATGGATCAAGAGTCCATTAGCAATGTTTTTGAGCCTTTTTTTACCAAAGGTAAGGTTGATGGCACTGGATTGGGCATGGCCATTGTAAAAAATATTGTGGAAGGTCACGGGGCCACCATTTCTGTAGTCAGTGAGATTTCCAGAGGTTCGGAATTTATAATTAAATTTAGAGAGTAAGATATGAGCGATTTTGATCTTCAGCGCATTTTAGCTGGCGTAGTTGCCAAGTTTGGTGTCAAAAAACTAGGGGAGCTTGATTTCGCAAAACTGGCTGAAGTTTTGCCCGAAAATCTTGAAGTAGAGCAGGTAGAAGAGGTTCTCGATGCTTTATTTGACCTTTCGAATATTGACGATCAAATATATGAACTTCCCATTAAAGAGAATGAGGCCCACAGCTCTCAATATGACGAAGTGACTAACTCACTAGCGGGATATATCTTGCAGCTTAAAAATATAGTTCCTCTGGAAAATTTTGAAGAACAGGATTTGATAGACATGGCCGAGCAGGGGAACCGAGATGCTCGCAATAGATTGATTGAGGCTTATCTGCCAATGGTATTAAATATTGCTCGTGAAAAAGGGCACAAGCGAGACGAAATACTAGAATTTATTCAGGAAGGTAATATAGCTCTAATTCAGGCTGTAGAATCCTATAGTATGGATGGTAATTCAGGTTTAAGAGATTATTCAAGGTGGAGAGTTAGAAAGGCAATTGTCAAGTCTCAGCGTCAGCAAGAACAGCTTATTAAACTACCTAAGGCGATAACCCTTTTCTTTCAAAAGTTCAAGGAAACGTGCGATGAGTTACATAGACGAAGTAATCGAGCTCCAGAATTAGAAGAGATTGCGACAAGAATGAATATGGACATTGAACTTGTTCGCAAGAATTTAACATTAGGTTCTACTTTAATGGCTGAGGGAGATAACGTAACCTCTGAAGATGCAGCATTTATGCGCTATCTTAAGGATTTCAAAACACTTGATGATTTTGCCATTCAAAAGTTTCATTTGCTAAGAAACAACATAAAGAAAAACTTAGATTTACTGAGTCCTGTAGAACAAGAGATTCTTAGGTTATTCTATGACCTCGATGAGAAAGGAAGTCGATTAGACGTCTTCGAAATAGCGGATGAATTAGGACTAAAAACGAAACATGTGGAAGACCTGAAGACGGCAGCGATAACAAAAGTGCACCAAGGTTCAGTGGAAGTGTAGCTTTTAGAGGAGAAGGAATGCGCATACAGTTACTTTTGATTGTGACCTTATTTTTGAGTGTATTTTTGCCATACAATTTTGCGGCTAGGGTGCAATTTTTCAAAGGTAAAATTATATGGGGCGACGTAATGACAAAAGATGGTTTGATCAGTGTGGATAGTGAGAATGGTCTATTTCAGTATAAGCTCTCTACAGTAAAAACCATTAAGGCTGGACGCCGTGAGCATGTGGTTATTGGACCCTTTGTTGAACTCAAAAAAGATCCTAGTCATACTAGTGATGTACATTTTAGACTGTATGAAGGAACGACGCTGCGAAAGGCTGGCGGTCAGCGAGGCGATTTTCACAGGGTGAAAGTTTTCGATACGATAGGTTGGGTTGCAGATAAGTCTGTAGGTCGTTTGTTGGAGCAAACCGCTGGAATATTTCCTCTATTAGAGCTAACCACAGAGAAAGGTTTGATTGGTATCGAACTTTTCGAAGATGAATGCCCTAACACTGTTGCAAACTTCATTCATTTGGTGGATAAGCAGTTTTATAATGGTCTTGATTTCCATAGGGTAGATGAAAACTTTCTTGTGATGGGGGGTGACCCTGAGGGCACGGGTGAGGGCGGTCCTGGTTATTACGTAAAATCTGAGTTTAGTCCAAACCTTAAAAATGTCAGAGGTATTATTGGTATGGCTGACTCAGGCGTTAATACTGCTGGTAGTCAGTTTTATTTTTTACTTGCTGATGCACCTCATTTGGATGGAAGATATACCGTTTTTGGAAAGGTGTATAAAGGCATGGACATCATAGAAAAACTATCAATAGGCGATGAAATAGTTGACTTTAAAGTGGTAAAACGCAGAGATAGAGATTACCAGCCGGAAATCATTCCTATTAAATCTTCTGATGCTAATTAAGCTGTCTTTTCTAGGTAAGTTTCTGTGCCAGATTTTAGAGTCCATTCGGAGTTTAACCCCAAAGGAGATCAGCCTGGGGCAATTCAATCCATCTGTAATGGTATAAGAGCTAATCGTAAACATCAGATATTAAAGGGTGTAACTGGGTCGGGCAAAACATATGTAATGGCTAAGGTTATCGAGGAACTTCAGCGACCGACATTGATAATTACTCATAATAAGACCTTAGTGGGTCAACTGTATCAGGAGTTTCGAAATTTTTTTCCCGATAATGCCGTGGAATATTTCGTTTCCTACTATGATTACTATCAGCCAGAGGCTTATGTACCGAGTCGTGATATTTTCATTGAAAAAGACTCTAGAATAAATGATGAGATTGATTACCTGAGACACAGAGCTACAGCTTCTCTTTTTGAGAGAGAAGATATTATTATTGTTGCTTCAGTATCCAGTATATACGGTCTAGGATCTCCTGAAAATTATGATAACCAAAAGGTGCGATTAGCAATTGGTGAGGAAATAGAGCGCGATGAGGTACTTCGAAACCTTGTAAAGGTTCAGTACGAGCGATCAGAATATTTAGGTAGGGGGAATTTTAGAGCGCGAGGAGACGTGGTCGAAATCTTCCCAAAATCTTCTGAAACAGCCATTCGAATTGAGTTTTTCGGCGATGAGGTTGAAAGGATCGCTGAATATGACCCACTGACTGGCGTGGTCTTCCGCGAATTGGATATAGTAAATATCTATCCTGCTCAGCACTACGTTACTCCAACACATCATCGTGATTTGGCGCTTACCAGAATTCGTGAAGAAATGGGTCAAATGGAGCAGCATTTTCTCAAACAAGAAAAGTTCATAGAAGCTCAGAGGATTCGAGAGAGAACTAGTTTTGACCTTGAAATGATTCAAGAAATTGGCTTTTGCAAAGGGATTGAAAATTATTCTAGGCATCTTGATGGGCGTTCTGAAGGAAGTCCGCCAGCCACTTTACTTCATTATCTACCACATAATGGAATGGTGTTTTTAGACGAAAGTCACGTAACGATACCGCAACTAAAAGGCATGTATAATGGTGATCAAGCGAGAAAAAGTAATCTCGTTCAATTTGGTTTTCGTCTACCTTCGGCACTTGACAATCGTCCCCTTAAGTACGAAGAATTTAGAGAGTTTGCGCCACAAACCTTGTATGTATCTGCGACACCTGGACCTGTTGAACTGGAGGATGCTCGTGATTATGCAGTGCCCTTAATTGTGCGTCCGACTGGCCTTTTAGACCCAATTATCGAAGTGCGGCCATTGAAATTCCAAGTAGATGACATCATGGAAGAATGTCGCCAAAGAGCTTCAAAACAGCAGCGAGTTTTCATTACGACCTTGACAAAAAAGATGGCAGAAGATCTTACCGAGTATTTGGACGAGAATGGAATTCGGTGTAAGTATTTACATTCTGAGATCGAAACTATTGAGCGTCTTGAGTTAATCCGGCAATTACGACTGGGTCTCTTCGATGTATTGATTGGAATCAATCTATTAAGAGAAGGTTTAGATGTTCCTGAAGTGTCCCTTGTTTGTGTAATGGATGCTGACAAGGAAGGCTTTTTGAGATCTTCGTCTTCTTTAATTCAGATCAGTGGCAGAGCGGCTCGAAATGTGGATGGACGAGTAATAATGTACGCCGATGTTCTAACAGATAGTATAAAAGCTGCGATTAGAGAGTCGGACTATCGTCGAGAAATCCAGCAAGCTTATAATAAAGAGCATGGGATAGTTCCCAAATCGATTATTAAAGCTGTTTCAGATTCAATTCAAGAGGAGATTCCGCAAAATGATGAACCTCGAGAAGATAGATTAAAACAGGAGATTAGTGATTTTCTGAGCTCAAATCCAGATGCATCCAAAATTAATCAGAAAGTTGTGCAGCTTAATACAATGATGCAGAGAGCTGCTGAATCATTAGATTTTGAACGAGCCGCTGAATTAAGAGACCAGATTTTTAAGTTACAAGGTGATTCAAACCGTAAACAGGTAAAAAAACAACGCAGCTTTTGATGGTAAACGTTTATCATTTTATAAGATTACGATGTTGAATATAGATTCTAACTTAAAGAAAACATTGGAAAATATTCCAGAACTTCCTGGGATCTATCAGTTTTTTAATATTTCTAATGAGGTTATATATATTGGCAAATCAAGAAACTTGAAGAAACGAGTTAATTCTTATTTCCATAAGACACCGGACTCTCCCCGGATCGCACTTTTGGTAAGAAATGTTTTTGAGATTCAAGTTACCGTAACAAATTCTGAGACAGAAGCTCTGTTATTAGAAATTAATCTAATCAAAAGATATAGTCCTCGATTCAACGTTCTATTCAAGGATGGCAAGTCTTATCCTTATATTAAATTACATTCTCAATTAGGCTTTGCATACGTTGAAAAGGTTCGTGAAGTAAGGCAGGACGGCGCCAGTTACTATGGCCCCTTTGTTCAGGAAGGAAAGGTTAATCGCGTTCTAAGGTTTATTGATCGCCATTATAAATTGATTAAGTGTCAAAAAGATGTTTCTGACCGCAATGGTAAGGCATGTCTAGATTATCAGATTGGTCGTTGTGATGGGCCTTGTTTTCAAGCTATAAACCAAGAAGAGTATGACTCTGAAGTACTTGAGGTAAAGAATTTACTGGATGGGGGCTACCTTGATTTGAAACGCAAACTGACTCAAAAGATGATGGACTTTTCTAGGCAACTTGCTTTCGAGAGAGCTGCAAAATTAAGAGATCAGATAAGGGCAATAACAATTCTAGAGCAGGAACAAGATGCAATAAGTTCTGATGATCACAGTTACGACGTGCTTGCCATAGATAGTTTGGAGTCGAATGTTTTGATTCAACATTTGGTTGTGCGTGCCGGTAAAATAGTGGAACAATTTAAAGTGCGTTGTGAAATGCAATACAGTAATCAATCCTTGGATGAGGTTTTGTTCGAATATATCAAGCTTCATTATGGGCAAATCAAAGATTCACCAAACCAAATTAATTTAGACAGAACTTTATCTGCAGAGTTAGATGTGGAAAACTTTTTAACCCAATTCAAAGAATTGCAGGGCCATAAATTGGATATTCATAGACCTAAACGAGGCCGTAAAAAGCGATTGCTGGATTTAGCAATTAAAAATGTTAGTGAAAGTCTAAAGGCAGACCTGCAAAGACAAGATCGAGTTGGAACACTACTCTACAAGGCGTATGAACTGCTAAAGCTACCAAAGGTACCCTATTATATAGAGTGTTTTGATATTTCCAATATTCAGGGTAGTGAGTCGGTAGCATCTATGGTTGTAGCTGTACATGGAAAAATGGAAAACAAATTGTACAGACATTATAAAATACGCTGTAAAAGTACGCCTGATGATTTTGCAATGATCAAGGAAGCAGTGTCCAGAAGATATAGCCGTTTGACTGCAGAGGGAAGTACCTTACCTGATTTAGTCTTAATAGATGGGGGCGTTGGACAGTTGAACTCTGCTGCGGAGGCATTACGAGAATTAGCGATTAATTTGCCTCTTGCCTCCATTGCTAAGCGAGAAGAGCTAATATTTGTTTATGGCAATGATCAAAGTGCTGGGATCCAATTAGGCGCTGATAACGCTGTCAGATTATTCTTCCAGACTATAAGAGATGAGGCACATCGCTTTGCTATTACATATCATAGGAAACTACGAAAGAAGCGTACACTCCATTCTGTACTTGAGGATGTCCCGGGAATTGGACCAATAAGAAGGAAAAAACTGTTGAGGCAATTTCGGTCAGCAAAAATGATACTAGACGCTTCAATTGATGAAATTATTTCGTTGGGTATCCCTGAAGACTCTGCTCAAAATTTAATTAGGCACCTAAAGGAGCAAGTTTTGAGTGGAAAATTGTCGGGGTGAAATTCTTAAAAAGAAAAAATCTTCCAAATCCTTATCGGTTTGCGATTGTTTGTGTTTGTGCTGGAAGACGTCAAAATCACTGAAATACGTGTCTCAAAGTTCGCTGAAAACCTTGCTTGTAAATCGTTGTATCCATTGGTTAATTGAAGTCCTGAAAGTGGCATAAATAGTGGATTTTCAGCATATTTTGTACGATCAAAAAAAGCGAAAAAAAAGACTGTTTGTATTAAACACAACTGCTCGTGGGTCGAAAAGAACAGGGAAGTCAATCAAAGTAGAATCGCAGTCAATAAACGAAGCATT
>CAZYUV010000171.1:0-7320 GCA_964650625.1 uncultured bacterium | reverse complement strand
CTCATTGGGCAAACTTAACAAGCTTGATACCTTTTATGCAAGGCATATGTAGACCAATTTGTTACTTTAATATTATGTGCCTCTGTGGTAACCTTTCAGCCCTAAAGCGTTTGTATAAATTGCTGCTTTTATGAAGGGGGCCAACAATGATCCGTGAGATTTATTCTGGCTTAGCAGCTAAACATGAACACGCACGTAAACTAGTAAATCTGCCGCAGGGTTAAAAATTTCTGAATAAATTTTTAGTTTTTAATTTAATTCAAGAGAGATAACAAAGTATATGAGCTTATATAGTGAATATTTAGATGATATTAAAAAAAGAAAGACATTAAATCTTGATCCGAAACCAATTGATAGTGCTGAACTTTTAAGTGAGCTAATTGAGTACATTAAAGATTCAAATCACATTCATAGAGAAGCAGCTCTAAATTTTTTTATTTATAATGTCTTACCCGGAACTACAAGCGCTGCTCTCGTCAAAGCAAACTTTTTAAAGAGTATTATTCTGGGTGAATACCGTATAGACAAAATCTCTCCATCATTTGCATTAGAACTATTGTCCCACATGAAAGGTGGACCTTCCATCAAGGTATTACTCGATCTAGCATTAGATGAAAATGCTACATATGCACACTCGGCCGCAGAAGTTTTGAAAACGCAAGTTTTTCTATATGAAGCGGACATGATGCGATTAGAAGAAGCGTTTATTGCTGGAAATAAGATATCCAAGGAAATCCTTGAGAGCTATGCAAAAGCTGAATTTTTCACTGAGCTACCAGATTTACCGGAAGAAATCGAGCTTGTTACCTTTGTAGCTGGGATTGGAGATATTTCAACAGATTTATTATCTCCGGGTGGAGACGCTCATTCAAGATCCGATCGACAACTTCATGGGCAATGTATGTTTGAGCACAATGCAGAACAGCAAAAAGCGTTATTAGAATTACAAGCTCAGCATCCCAATAAAAGAATTATGTTAATCGCTGAAAAGGGAACCATGGGTGTGGGTTCATCTAGAATGTCAGGTGTCAATAACGTAGCATTATGGATTGGAAAACCTGCAAGTCAATACATCCCTTTTATTAATATTGCTCCAGTTGTAGCGGGAACAAATGGAATATCTCCAATATTTTTAACCACTGTTGGAGTTACTGGTGGTATAGGATTAGATTTAAAAAATTGGCAAAAAAAGTACGATGAAAGTGGTGATTTGATTCTTGATAAAAATGGTGATCCAGTTTTAGAAAAAATCTACTCTGTCGATACAGGTACTGTTCTAACTGTTAACACAAAAACAAAAAAACTTTATAACGGTAATAAAGAGTTAATTGATATTTCTTCATCTTTCACACCGCAGAAAATGGAATTTATGAAAGCCGGAGGTTCTTATGCCGTTGTATTTGGAAAAAAGTTGCAAGCTTTTGCCGCAAATACACTTGGCGTAGAGCCTAAACCTGTATTTGCTAAATCTAAAGAAATTTCGATTAAAGATCGTGGACTTACAGCTGTTGAGAAGATTTTTAACAAAAATGCCGTTGGTACATCTGGAAATACACTGCATGCAGGTTCTTATGTACGCGTTAACGTAAATATTGTAGGGTCGCAAGATACTACTGGGTTAATGACTTCTCAAGAATTGGAAATGATGGCTGCCACTACTATCTCTCCTTTAGTTGATGCTGGCTATCAGTCTGGGTGTCACACTGCATCTGTTTGGGATCAAAAATCAAAAGAAAATATACCCAGGCTCATGAATTTTATGCATGATTTTGGACTAATAACTGCCCGTCATCCAAGTCAGAAATACGCTCCTATGACAGATGTAATTCATAAAGTTTTAAATGATATCACTGTAGATGATTGGTCAATTATTATAGGAGGGGATTCTCATACTCGGATGTCTAAAGGCGTAGCCTTTGGCGCTGATTCAGGAACTGTAGCGCTAGCATTAGCTACCGGTGAAGCTTCTATGCCGATACCAGAATCTGTGAAAGTAAGCTTTAAAGGTTCAATGAAAGATCATATGGATTTTCGTGATGTCGTACATGCGACTCAGAGTCAGATGCTTAAAAAATTTAATGGTGAAAATGTATTTCAAGGTAGAATTATAGAAGTCCATATTGGCACTTTACTTGCCGATCAAGCATTCACTTTCACTGATTGGACAGCTGAAATGAAAGCCAAAGCATCGATCTGTATTTCTCAAAGTGAAACATTAATAAAATCTTTGAATATTGCTAAAGATAGAATACAAATCATGATTAATAAGGGTATGGATAATCAGAATCAAGTTCTTCAGGGTTTAGTTGATAAGGTAAATAAACGAATTGAAGAAATAAAATCTGGGGAAAAACCACCACTCCAGCCTGACTTAAATGCAAAGTATCATGCTGAACTAGTAGTTGATTTAGATATTATTGATGAACCAATGATAGCGGATCCAGATGTGCATAATGAAGACATCTCTAAACGTTACACTCACGATACAATTCGTGCTCTTTCTTATTATGAAGGGAAAAAACAAATAGATTTAGGTTTTGTTGGATCCTGCATGGTGCATAAAGGTGATATTAAAATTGTAGCAATGATGCTTAAAAATCTTGAGAAAAATTCGGGTGACGTAGTATTCAAAGCTCCATTAGTTCTCACAGCTCCAACATATAATATTATTGATGAGTTAAAGGAAGAGGGTGATTGGAAAATTCTACAAAAGTATTCTGGTTTTGAATTTGATGATTCTTCTCCAAAAGCAGTTGCTCGAACAGAATATGAAAACATTCTATATCTAGAAAGACCTGGGTGTAATCTATGCATGGGTAACCAAGAGAAAGCGGAGAAAGGTGATAGTGTCATGTCGACCTCTACACGTCTTTTTCAAGGACGTGTTGTAAAAGATTCAGATCGTAAGAAAGGAGAATCATTACTAGCTTCTACCCCTGTAGTTGTTTTATCTGCAATTCTTGGCAGAACACCTACATTGGAGGAGTATAAGGAGGCGACTGAGGGGATTAATCTTACTCGATTTGCTCCTCCAATTAAGCAAATGACTTCAAAGCCAGGTCATTTACTATCGTATTAAACAATTCTCTCTTAAAATCTATATATCAAGAATCAACGATCAATTTATTGATCAAAGTTTAAGCTGATTCTAATCAATACAAATAGGCTGTAGGATCTTAGGAATTTTTATCTTAATTATTTAGATTTTTATACACGACCTGAAGGGTTGGGCCTCAGAAGTCTTACTATGATCATTTCTCAATCCCACGGCTCTGAATATAGCTGCGAAGTGAAACATACTCTGCCCCAATCAGGTGGAATGGTTCAAGGCTGGGTCTGCACTAAATCTTATTGCAGCGAAGGCTAACTAGAGCAAATAAAGAGTAGCGCCTGATCACTAGGGTGGTCAGGCGCTTTCTAATTTATCTTAGCTAATCAAACTACTCTTTATCCTCGGAAGATTCATCGTCCTTGCCCTGAGATGATTTAAGAACCATTCCTTCGGGAAAGTCCACAGTGGAAATCGCATGTTTAAAGATCAATTGGTAGCGACCCATTCCTTGAATAAGGATAGAATATTGATCATAACTGACAACTTTACCCTGTAACATAAGGCCACGCATCAAATATATCTTCAAGTTTAAACGTTCTTTGCGAGCTTGATACAGTAGTTGATCTTGAATATTAACTTTAGGCTTCGAACTCATTGTTCCTCTCCATTCTTATTTTGCTTATCGAGAAGTTTCTGCCCTTCATCTTTCAGAAATCTTAGAAAATACCCTAGAAATTTATCAAGATCATTTACTCTCGTTTTGATTTCTAATTGGTCTTCTTTGACCTGCATTTCCGAGTCTAGGGCGACTCCGCTATTTTTTAAGTAATCATCTTTCAATACTTTAGATTTCTTTTTTAATAATTCCTGAAAACGTGGGATGTCTTGCGCATCTTTGAAGGATACTATTTCTAATTCCTCCAACATCGAATCCTTCAAGGTAACCACAGCTACATATTCGGTCACCTTATCAAGCCATTCCTTCATTCCCTGCATATCATTTTGAAATAATTGCAGAACGGTTTCATCTTTAAGGTGATTAAGAACCGAAAGATTTCCGCAAAAAATGAGAGCTGCTTGATCTCCTTTACCCGGCTGAACTGACTTCATCAAGCCATCATTTGATTCTAATGACTCCTCAAAAGAATATGGTAGGTTACGAATAGCAATTAACGAGTTACTAACAGTCAAATAAGTATTTTTCAGAGATATAAATAAATTGAACTGATTTCCCTTAAGATGGAAAATTCCCTCCGAAACCTCACGCAGTTGAAATTGTTCATTTAGCAATGGAACAGCAAATTCTGCAAAACTAAGTCCTCGCAAACTCCCTAAAATATTGTTTTCTTTCAGTTCGTCTATCTTCGCAACCGCATAAATTTGGGTTTTTAATTCAGAATTAGGTTTGCCAATATAAATTGCTAGTTTCTCAGGAATATTCTTCTGAATAAGATCATTCAATGAAGTGTAATCAAGCGACCATTGATAATCCTTCCTAGACTCACGAGCAATTTCACTATCCAAAACTTTAGCAATTAGAAAAGAAAGACTTTTGCGCCCAAATTCCAAATACAAGTCCGTTGCTTTTGGGAAAAATCTCTGAATATCAAGATTAGAAACTGATAAGTTGCCTTTACTCTCAGAGATCACTACTTCAGAAGCTAATGGACTCTTCTCTTTTTCATGAACTTCGTGATCATGTTCATGAAATTCACCATGAGCGTGATCACCTAAAACTTCCTTTGCGTCAATTGAAGGGTCTTTCTCGGGGAAATTCTGCAACTCTAAGGCAAATTTTTGAACTAAAGTTAAGTCGCCTATACTTTGCGCAAGAAAGATCAACTGATCATAAAATACTTTAAGGTTGGTCCGACTCTTGGGCACATTTGGCATAGCCAGATACTTGTCCCGAGCCTCTTGTATCGAGTTCATCAGGATCATATAACTTAGATTCTTGTTGTTTGTATCTACTTTTGAAGCACCGGTTTGGGAGTTTAATTTCATTGATTTTCGCAAATATTTTACGGATTGATCGGTTCCTCCTATTTTTAAGTAAGCTTGACTTAAGTGATACTGTGTTTCAGCAGAATCAGGATCCAATTCCGCCGCTTTTTTAAGATACTCCACTGCTTTCTTATAATTACCCAACTTGTAGTACAACCAACCCATTGTATCAAGATATGCCGAATTATCAGGCTGCATTTCAATGGCGCGCTTGGCAAGATTTAAACCATCTTCTAGATGAATACCCAACTCACTATATAAATATGCCAAATTGTTTAATGCTAAGGAACTTTCGGGGTCCAAATCAGTAGTTTTTTTGAAAGACTCAATAGATTTCTTAAACTGTTTCATATCATAATAGACTGTAGCTAAATGAAAATGAATATCCGGAAGCTCAGGGTTAATGGAAATTGCCTTCTTAAGGGTTTCCTCTGCTTCTTTTAACATTTTATTTTTATAAAGAGCCCAGCCTAAAGTATCCATCAAATAGGGGTTATTTTTCTCCAAATGATTGGCTATTCGAGCTTCACGAAGAGCTTCAACGAGTTCTACGTTATGCTGACAATATAAATATGCCAGATTATTGTGAGCCCAAGGATTACGAGGGTCTAACAGAATAATTCTTCGAAAAACTAATTCTTCGAATTCAAAGGGTTGAGGAATTCCAGCTTCCTGTAACTCCTCATGCAACTCTATATAACTTGAAGTGATACTGGTAAATAAGCTCCGATTGCGAGGGTCACGGTTTCTTGCCGCCTCGAAAGCTGCAGCCACAAGCCTCAATCGACGATAAGGGTTACTCTGATTACCCCTTAACTGATCTAAATAATAATGACCTAGTACAAAATGAAAAAAAGCATCTGAGTCTTTGCGAGCACTTGCCCGTTGCAAAACATTATCCAAATTTGGACGAGGTTTGTCTGGCAGTACTCCCATTTTCTCTGCTTGACGGTTTACTAAAACCCCAACCAATTGAACCCAAGATGCTCTTTTGGCATCGAGTGATGCTCTCAAAAACTTCTCCAATAAGTCGATATCTTTTGCATATTTAGTCAGATTACTACCTATGAAAAAACCTTGTATCAGTAACTGCTCATCTGTATTCAGCCTTTCCTGCAACACCCCCTGAAACACCATGTGCTCTAATGTTTCCGTCGTTGCAATCTGGGATTTTCTAGACAAACCCTGTTGATAGTAAATTAGGTTGCTCAAAGTCAGGCCATGAACTCCCGGATAATTCTGCATTTCTCTTAGAACATATTCTGAAAGGATTCCAGTATTTTGCTTCGAATTGAATTTCAAAGTCTGCAACTGAAACAAAGTAGGTTCCAGTTTTAATTTTTCAAAGGGACTAGCGTGCACTATCTGAAAAACTAAAGTAGATAATATAAATTTAATAATAAGCAGCCGCATGGATGGAAAACTCCCTAACTTTTTATTCTCTATCGACTCACGGGCTATCAAATAAAGTCTAAATATTCTTTCTTGGTTCAATTGTTCCGAAAACCTTCTCACAAGTTCGATTTCAACTCCTTGATAACAGTTTCTTCTATCGTTTTACAAGCCTTTGCCATAGCCTCTTCAGGAGTTCTATTTCCACTGAAAGCAGTCTCAACCTCATTGGTAATAATGCGATCGATTTTATCGTAGCCAGGAATTTTTGGACGACTCTCAGCGTACTTTGCCTGCTCTATAAATTTTAGTAGATGCGTATCAACTTTAGCTTTTTTAAGTGCCATAGATCGTGCTTTCTTGTTAATCGGAATGGCACCTAACTCTTCCATCCAAATACTCTGAACCTCAGCCGAAGCCAAGTAACGTAAAAATTTCATAGCCAATCTAGGACTTTTCGTGGATTTAAAAATCACATTAGCGTTACCACCAACGTTAGTTTTTGAGAGTATTCCTAAGGAAGGGTTACCCGGAATCAAACCAACCCCAAACTGTAAATCCGCATCTCTAAAGGATTTTAAGTTCCAAGGTCCATTAAGAATCATTGCATAAATCTTGTTCTTAAACCCCATCGCTGGTGTAATTGCTCCAGACCTCCAAGCACCACCTTCAATCTTATGTTTGGTTGACAGGCTCACCTGAAATTTTAAAGCATTAATAGCACCACTTTCATTCAATTTACATTGCATTGTTCTTTCATCCAGAACATTGCCACCAAAACTAAAAAGAAAGGGCATCGACCACCACGGTGTAATTTGCATAGCAAATCCATATTGTTCAGGCTTTCCATCACCATCTAAATCTTTGGTAAG
>CAZYUV010000170.1:0-7368 GCA_964650625.1 uncultured bacterium | reverse complement strand
ACGAGAGCACTCAGTCTGATCTCCAGTGGAGATGAAGTATTGAGAGATATGTTTTATGACGGTAATCCGGCTTATGAAACTGGAGCTATAGTTTGTCGTATGGCACCAAGCTTTATACGCTTCGGAAATTTCCAGTTATTTTATTACCGTCGCGAAAACGAGGCACTCAAGCAATTGATTGAATATGTACTAGATCAATACGCACTCAATACACAGGGTGATCTAAAAACAAGAACTTTAGATTGGTTTGAAGAAGTCTGCCATAAAACCATGTCAATGGTGGTTGATTGGATGAGGGTCGGCTTTGTTCATGGTGTAATGAACACAGACAATATGTCAATTCACGGCATTACAATTGATTATGGTCCATATGGCTGGCTTGAAGACTACAATCCTGGGTGGACACCAAATACTACTGATTCGGGTATGCGTCGTTACTGTTTCGGTGAACAACCTCAGATTGCCCAATGGAATTTATGTCGTCTTGGAGAGACTCTCAATGGAGTCATAGATGATAAGGACGCTCTTCATAATGTTCTGAAAAAAAGCGCTGATCAATTCAGTGATACGTGGCAAAGTATGATGATATCTAAACTTGGACTTGATCAATTTAAGACTGGTGATGAGATTCTTCTAAAACAACTCAATGAAGTATTACAAACCTCAGAAATCGATATGACATTGTTTTACAGAAAATTATCTTGTTGGGACCCTGATGACAATCATATTAAATTACAGGATCATTTTGAGCCCGCTATCTACAATATGCAGGATTTTGAAACCAAGTCATTAAAGCCATTTACCGAGTGGTTGAAATTGTACAGAGAAAGAATTTATAACTGCCCCTTAGATCGAGAAACTCGTGAAGTAAGAATGAATAAAGTAAACCCCCTATATGTTTTGCGTAATTACATTGCTCAATTAGCCATAGATGAAGCCGATGAAGGTAATAACCAAAGAATTTTCGAAACCCTCGAGGTTTTGCGCAATCCTTACGAGGAACAATCAGGAAGAGAAGAGTATGCGGCCCGACGACCCGAATGGGCTCGCCAACGAGCAGGTTGCTCTATGCTTTCGTGTAGTTCGTAAGACATTTTTTAGAACAATAATGAAACTTTGTTTACTGATCGCATACTATATTTTGTAGGCGTTGTCTTATATTGGAGAATTTTATGTCCAAACATATCAGAGCTTGTGCTTCGATAATATCCATAGCTATCACCCTCAACTTTTTAACTGGCTGTGGTGGGAGTTCTTCAAGTAGTTCCTCATCGTCAACAGCCGCTCAGACATCTTTCAGTGTTTCTGGAGTCGTTTCTGACGGCGCAATTAGTGACGCTACGGTGTGGCTTGATTTAAACAACGATGGAATCGTAGACCCGAGCGAGCCCACCACTCAGTCTGATGCTCAGGGTAATTTTAATATTGAAACATTAAAAAACATTGACCTAAATGTATTCATTCGCGCGATGGGTGGAACGGATACGGGTACGGGTCTAGATTTCGAGGGAGTACTTGAAGCACTGTCTCAGACCGATACGGAAGCTCTTACGCAAATGCTAACGCCACTTACAACCTTAGAAGCCAAGGGTATGGCCGAGGAAGAAATACGAGCGATGTTTCCAGAACTTCCTGCTGGCGATATCGATAAAATGAATCCTAATGAAAACGAAGTCGTCGAAAGAATAGGTGTAATTGTTCACAGTACGATAGCTCAGTTAACCCAAGTCACAAAGCAGGAAAGAACTGACTCCGCGATTTCCGATGTATACAAAGACTTTGCCGACAAATTCAAAGGCAATCAACTTAGCTTCGAAAATTTACCATTAGAAGAAATCATGGAAGAAAGTACAGCGGCTGTAGACTCGGCTAAAGCTAGTGCCATAAAAACCATGATCATGGAAACTACGCGTGGAATGCTTGACCTTGATGTTTCTGCTCAAGACTACGATATTAAACTCAAAGATCTCCAGACCTTTGCCATTAAAGATATCAATGTAAATATAGATAATTTCATGGATTCTACAATGACCAAAGATGACTTTATGAGCATCACCAAAAATGTGCGCGACGGAATTATTCAACAAAAGATTAATGATGTGAGTGGCCAAATTACTGAGCAGATAACTGATCAAGTTATGGAGGATAACGCTGATCAAATTCAAACTATCAGACAACAAATGGAAGATGAAATAAAAGCAGACTTAAACTTCGATGAAGAAGTCGAAGGAGTTGACCCCGAAATTGTAGAAGCTACCGAACAACAGGTGGTAGATCAAATTGAAACCCAAGTTCGGGACCAAATTGAACAATCAATCACTGATCAGATTCAAAATAGTATTACCAATGATTTTATTAACTCAAACAGTAATGATGGTGCGGTAGACAACCAAGCAATTCAAGCTATTGCAGATAGTATTAAAGATAATATTAGCTCTCAGTTTGGATTTGATATTAGTGATTTTTACGGGGGATTCAGATCACGATCAAAAACTCGGTAACTAGCAGTATAAGCAACTGGTAAGCAAGTTATTCAAATTACCTTTCGGTTCGCTGTTACTTCAAGTCTCTACGAAGTTCATACAACTTCTTGAACTTGTTCATCGTGATGATGTGATCAGGATACACCCAATAATCAGCATAATCTCTCATCACATTAGTACCACAATGAATTTCACCAGCTAAATTGTGATAAGCCATATCATCCAAAAAATGGGATCTTAGGGATACCCTATTTAAAGTTTTACGAATGTAATCATTTAACATAGGCATTTGAGCATCTGGAATCACCAGGTGATTAGCCAAAACAAGCATGTTTACTACTCCAGGTAGAAGTGCAACACAGCGACTAAGTGTATTTCCAGACTTTCGTCCCCTAAAAATTGTAGGCAAACTGATCACTGAAAACTTACGATCTGGAGTACCCGTAACTTGTTTGATTCGTTCTTTTAGAATTTCGATATTACTATCGATTAAAAGTGAAATTTCGCGGTTCAAAGCAATTAGTTGATCCAATCGAATCTTTTGCTCACTTTCCTCTTCACTCATTAGGCCTTTGCCAAACTTCCACTTTAAAATATCCGCTTCAGAACTCAAGTCAAACTCACGAATATTGGCCATGCTTTTGTTAAAACTGTTAAGCTTGGCATGCAATTCACGTATCGTAGATCGATACTCGGGGTTCGTCTTACTTAGCTGCTCAGCGCTTGCATTTTTAATCAAATCGAAAGCCAAAGAAGGATCCGCTTTTAAGATCGTATAACCACCATCTACGCTGGCGTTGGGTACAAATGAAACATATTCATCCACATGACCAACTATTAACCAACTTGTATCAAGAATTGCACGCTTATTCTTGTATCCATGTTTATCAAACAATTTTCGTAATTTAGGAGTTGAAGTACTTCCCAAAACCAAAACATTATCGGGCGTCACCTCAATATTACCGCCATAATCGCCCTTACTTCCTCTAGCAGGATTTTTTATATAGTATGCGTCCCACAGATCGGCAAAAACCTTAGGAAGACCAGCGAGACCTCTACCACGATTTGAATCTAAAATCAGAGGCTGTAAATCTTCTTGCCCTTCTACCTCAGCAACGGCAATTTCGCCCCAATCCTGCATCCATTGATCCGCTGTGAAAAACCGAGAATTAATCTCGACTAAACTATCGTATAGCCCCTGCGCCTGAAGCTGGGATTTAAAACTACTAGCTGCCGCTGAACTTGTGGTGATCACATGCAATTTTATGTTCATTCGATCCGATTCATCATTAATGGTTTGAATCGTATCAATAAGATCATCTACAAAAGGAGCTGTTCCGCCATTACGAACAACGATGACCTTCTTGGGTATATTGTTGTTACTCATCAATCTTATTTTGCCCAATTCCCCTTGCTGCACCTCGCGAATTTCGATGCCTTGCTGAGCCACCACAGTGGACGTAATAACTAGAGAAAAAACAGACAAAAAGCTTATAAGAAATTTCATGTAACCTCATTTCCTTGGAGGCAAGTGTAAGAACAATAAAGAGGCTGTCAAGTGCTCCCTTTTTTATTACTTAAATAAACAGTTTTAACAAAACATAATTTACAATGTAAAATGCGTCTGTTAGGCATTCATGTTACAGCTTTTTACATCTAATCTGAAATTCTTCTTTATCTGTTTGATCATTTGTGAAATACGAGTTTACTCCAATGAATTCAGTCATTTATTGAGTGCTTACAAAGATATCGAGTTAATCACTGCTAATTTAGTGGTGTCAGAAACTGTGATTCAAAATACTCAAGAACTATTGGCCCTGAAAATTCAAATGAAAGCTCAAAAACTTGATCGCTACCTCTTTTATACCAAACTCCATGATGGATATCGATTTGATGGCGACCAAGTCACAGCTTATCCACAAGCATTTTATGTACTACTTTATAAACTGCAAAACGCATGGAATTTAAATAAAAGAAAGCGGCAATTGCTTTCATGGATGCGTTTAAGTGACATGAAAGATCATCAACTAGAAGCATTCTTTGTAGAGAAATATCACATATTTGAGCAACTTGCTTCTCTAAGTGGTCACCTAGATGATGACTTAGAGGTACAAGTAAATTCCGATAATAAAAAGGAATTGGAAAATTCAGAGGCTGGTTTATTACAAATTTATCTTGAAGACCTTGGTCTTAGACACGCTACCTGGATTTCAAATCGCAACTGTCTTGATCTAGAGATTGGCGGCATGAATGGACACAGACTAGGTTATATATTCTGTGAGAGCGAATCAAATTTCCCCAAATTATCTAGACTAGGTTTTTATTATATCGCTCATCTTGAACCAGGTTGGTTTTTCTACAGACGATTTCTTAAATCAAATGAGGAGTGATTAATGATATTGGAAAATTCTAAATCTAGACTTAGCTTAGAGATTGATAACTACGAATATATTTTTTCAAATGATCCCGAAGAAGCTGACCTTCTAAGCGTACAAATTGGTATAGAAAATGAAGATAACCTTTTTAGTTTTTCGGGACACGCAATTCAGAGATCTATCTTGAATGAATTCTCTACATGGTTAAAAAATTGTTCGGAAGGTCAGAATTATCAACTGGGAGATGAAGGACCAATTTTTTCTAGAACTAGCCTTGGACTTAAAATTGAATTTTATGAAGAAAGTCATGAATCTGAAGACAATTCTCTTAGTCAGGTTTTTGAATGTGAAACTACAGACCTTATTTGCTCTTCAGATCAAATTCAACAACAGTTAACTAAATTTCCAAGCAGACTCAATTAAGTTTTCAATAATATGTATACAGATCTTTACACAGTAAGTCTGGAAGAAACTGGCCTGCTCTCATTGAGCGGCCGTCCTCGAGGTCACGAATGGCTCGAGGATGAAATAAACGCTTGGCGCAAGTTTGGAGTTACTCATGTAATTAGTTTACTTGAGTTAAAAGAGGCATTAAATTTGGGTCTTCGTGACGAAGCGTTCTTCACAAAACAAGCTCAGATGAGGTTTACCAATTATTGCATTCCGGATATGCAGATTCCTCATAATCTAAATGACTTCATCGACTTAGCATTGAATCTGTCTCAAGAAATCCAATCTGGCGAATGGGTTCATATTCATTGCAGAGCTGGTATTGGTCGCAGTGGAGTAATGGCTAGCACGATTCTCTATTTCTTAGGATATGAACCCGAACAGGCATTGGACCTTCTCAGCCAATGTCGAAAATTACAAATACCAGATACTGAAGAACAAAAAAACTTCATCTTAAACTTGGCGCAATTAATTGAAGCCTCCGATTCTATTATTGCTCACTAAGTCCTTTATCTAATTTGGCTTTCAGGTCTTCCTGTAATTGGTCTATTTCACGGTGCTTTAAGCTGGTACCAGGATTCATTCCAATTAAGAGATCAGATTCTTCTATAGAATTCTCAGCTTTAATCCATTGCTTTTTTTCTATGTAAAGCATCGTTTGCAATTGCATTATTGGAATTAAATCAGGTTCAAATTCGGTCTTCATATTTCTTTCAATTAGTACTCTAGCCAGTTCCAAATAACTGCTTGCAGCACCATACTCGCCCAAACCAAGATGAAATTCACACCATCTGACATAATGCATTGGGATTTTCAGCCCTTTACGTATGAATATATTGTCTGCTTCACTTAGGTGTTTACGAGCCTTAATCCAATGTTTTCTTCGAATTTCTAATTCGCCAAGTACCGATTTAAACTGGCCTTCAATCATAGGGCGCTCTTTGCCAGGTATCATCTCAATCCAGCTAAGCCCTTTCTTGTATAAATCTAAAGCAGCGGACCAATCTTTGAGACCCAAAAGTATTTTGCCCTCCATATCAAGTAAATCCAAATGTTTAGATAAGGTAATTTTTTTAGTGAAGAAAAAATTACGAATTTTCTTACTATAATTCAGCGCTTCCGTAAGTCGATTGCAGCGTACATTAGCTCTTATCATCTTTTGCCACACACCTGCCCTACTTAATCCAGGTTTATCCCCCTTTAAGCTGATTATTGAAAGAGCCTCTTGATACAGTGGAATAGCCGCCTCACATCGATTCTGTTTTTGAAGATGATCTCCCAAAGAAATTTGAGAATTTGCAACAACTTGACTGTTTGGACCATAGAATGATTTACGAAAATCTACTGCGTCTCGAAACAGTTTTTCGGCCAAATCATAATGACGGAGCTTATAGAGATACTGTAAGAATCTGTTACGTGCTCGCATATCATCTTTTGAACCCATTCTGACCAATTCAATCTCTGTTTTAACAGCTTTTCTAAAGTAACGCATAGCCGAGTCTTTATATTGCATTAGAGCCATAGAGTCAGCTAGCCCAATTTCGATACTTAATCTCTCATTTAGATTTTTGATTGAACCCTCGTCCAAGGCTCTAGATAATTGCGCTATCAAATCCTCTGTTTCATGCTCTCTGGAGTTATCAAGAAGAAAATTGAGCAGACTTAGTCTATAAATCCAAATCACTTGATTGGATTCCCCACTCCATTCTTCAGTCAGACTAATACAACGGCGATAATAATATTCAGCTTCATCAAATAAACTTCGACTCTCAAATACTCCTGCCAAATTAAATAGACTTTCTGTTACCGAAGGGTGATATTGGGGAAAAATCATCAAGCGAATATTCAAGCCCTGTTCCAAAAGTCTTTTCGCTGAATCCAATTCCTCCTCAAACCAATCCATTAACCCTAAGTCATTAAGTACCTCAGCATACTCCGCAGAGTTACTAAGTTCATTAAGCCTACCAAACTCAAGAGCTTCCTCAAGTAAGGTACGCCCCTGGTCGAAATATCCTTGGCTACGTTTCAAATTACCGTAATAATTAAGGGTAGCCATAAAT
>CAZYUV010000169.1:0-7472 GCA_964650625.1 uncultured bacterium | reverse complement strand
CTTCATGAAGTACATTATTGATTAAGATTACGTTTCCCTTCTTTAGATTATTTACACCTGTTTTCATGAGACCTTCTTGAATAATTAATGAATGTAGGGATAGTTAAAGAATTTAGTTACACCCTTCGTTGTACAGTTTACCAGTGTTATTCAGTTTTGGGACTAAAAAGGGTGTTTTACATTGATGTCTTCTGACGATACTCATCCACTGATAAGGCTTTAAAGACTGCTTGTTTTACTTCCTCGAAGTTTTCATTTGAACGAGTATATACTCGAATCATGACCATACGGAATGGAATTTCATTGTAGATTCGTTCCAATGGTAAGGTGTCATAGCTATTAGTATGTGGGTCGTAAATAGAAATTTTCTTGCTGTTATCTCGCATGAAATTTTCAGGTCGAACAGAAAGGTAGGGGATGTCTACCCTAATTTCTACGTTTTCAGGTATTTCAGTTCGAATGAGATCAAGCATTTTTTGTTCTACATCAGCTGGATTAAATAATTTGGATAAGGTGTCTTTAGGGAAATATTGCATTTCGTATACACATCGCCAAGTTACATTTTTGTTCAATATGGCGTCCCATTCTACTGAAATATTTCGCTTTTCTTCTACCTCGCTATCGGACCATAAGTTTGGAATTGAATACAGAAGGTAGTCATCGAGACGATAGAAGGGGTTGAGGTCGTCCATAGGATTACCTATTCCCAGATAACCCCAGGCCTTACGGAAAAGTTCCTCAAAACTGAAGTCAAAAGCTCTAACTTTGTGATGAAGATATACGTTTTCATACATAAAAGATCGTGAATATAAAAAGGACTTTAGAGCAGAAAGACAGCCTTTATGTAAAGTAAAACCAGCCTCTTTACTCACGAAAGTTGAATACATGAAACGATCTACATCCACTGTGCCGTATTCATTAGTTCCACAAAAATGAGAATCGCGCATAAGGTAGTCCAAAATATCTACGCAATACAATCCGTTGATTAGTTTGGCGAAAATTTCAGACCAATGATATTTGTGTTTCTGTCCTTTCGGAAGTTTGATCATATCGGCAATAACTTGGGGTTCCAGCTCTTCGGAAAAGTTTCCATCTGGAGATCTCTTAATACCTTTGATAATATCTACGAGCTCCTCCAAAATAATTTTCCGGCCAATATCCTCATGGGTGCAATCATAGCCATTTTTTGCATAGATTTCGTCTAATGTATGACCCATAGGTCCATGACCCACATCATGAAGAAGTCCTGCTAGTCGACATGTTTCCACAACGTGATGTTTGCTCGGAATGGAATCTACTCCATGAGCCTCCACATATGAGTTCCATAGATGACTGGCAAATTTGCCAGCCAGATTCATAACACCCATAACATGCAAAAATCGAGAATGCTTTGCTCCAGGATAAACTAACCAGGCACACTGCAGTTGAAAGATTCGTCGAAGGCGCTGAATCCAACGGGAGCTTATTAGGGTTTTTTCGGTGATTTCATTTTCATCTTCCGAAACCGTGTAAGCTAGATAGTTGTGTATTGGATCGCGGTAGTAATCTACTTGGCGGTTGGATGCATAGAGCTTATCATCATCGATAAGAGTGTTATTGAGTTTACTTTCCATGATTTGCCCTAACGCCAGCTAAACTAAGATATAAACTCAAATTATATTGATCTATACAATCGACTGTCTAGTTCGTCTAAGCTTTTGCATTTTTGTCTAGCACCTAACTGAACAAGTTGTTTAACCAACAAGAAAATATGTTTGATTCATGCTAAATCAATGTTAGCTATTGCAGTTTACATTCTACTGAAAATGAAAATTGGCAGCAGGATTAGAGTACTAACTAATCCAATTGAACTTTTTAATGCAGTGCGCTCTTGAAGGCTAGTCTTAAAAAGTTCGTCGATTTCCATGAAAACTTTTTTAATTTTAAACTCGGGATAAGAATGGAGAAGTTCGGAATCATTATTTTCCTCACCTTCATTCTTGTCGATTTTTACAGGATTAAGCAGATTATAAAGTTCTCTATCACTAAGGGCATCGTCCTTCTCTAATAACAATCCCAATGTTGCGCCACTCCAATAGGTTTTCATTAACTCATTGCGTTGAATTGCATTTTTTAATTGATAGACTTCGTGAGCCTTGAGTCGTTTACCATGATGTCGTCGATGCAGTGAGAATTCGGCAAGATTTTCGAGCATGCATTTCACAGCTACATACCCAAATCTTTGTTCAAAAAATAATCCATTATTTTCAAAACGTGCTTTTTGATAGAGTAATTGCTCAACGGATTCTTCGATCCATTTTTCGAATTTGGGTAATTCAACGCATGTCTCTTTGGTTCGAATGAGTCTTAAGCGTGGAACAGGGTTTTGCTGAAAATGTGCTTCCTCACTTTCTATAATTGTTTGCGTCAAAATCTCACCCATAATTCCTCCTATTGGTTTAATCGACGAAACATCGACTTTAATACACCAAATTGAGATAATCGATTATTGTAATGAGAGCGACTTATTGTGGTAAATCAAACAAGTATCTATACTTGTCAGGGAGGGTTTGATTATGTCAACGGATCGCATATTGGTTGTAGAGGATGAAAAGCTGTTTGCTCAGCTGCTAAGTGATGCCCTTTCAGACCAGGAGAACGTGGAAGTTAGTATAGCTCCCAACGGTAAAATAGCCCTGGAGATGATTGCGGAAACTGAGTTTAATTTGGTGCTTACTGATATTCATATGCCTGAAATGAATGGTCGTGAGTTTTTAAAACACTTGCGTGGGTTGAATAACAATGTGGGAATAGTTGTTTTAACAGCTTTTCCTCAGGCTGACTATATCAAAGAGTTCAATGATCTTGAAATTGTGGAATTTCTGAGTAAAGATGAATGCGACCTTCAGGCTTTGCAAAGTTTGGTTGCGGCCTATCTTCATCGACAGAAGGTAGAGTTCTTATCAGATGGTTTTGGTGATCTTGGCGTGGATGAGGGTTTCTAAAATGTTCCTCTAGACGCCCTCTTTCTGTGATCCAACATTAGACCACTTTAAATACTCCAGAATGAACTCTTCCAGTTCTCCATCAAGAACTTTATCTGTCAGGGGTGATTCGCAGTTGTTTCTATGATCTTTTACCATTTGATAGGGGTGCAAAACATAGGATCGAATTTGAGAGCCCCAACCAATTTCCATTTTTTCCGATTGATTTTTGAGAGCTTCTTCTTCGCGGCGTTTAAGTTCCAGTTGTAAAAGTCGACTTTTCAGGATTTTCATTGCAGTTTGTCTGTTATGCAGCTGGGAACGTTCATTTTGACAGGTAACCACGATGTTTGATGGTGTGTGTGTAATTCGTACCGCAGAATAAGTTGTATTTACGGATTGTCCCCCTGCTCCGGAGGAGCAATAAGTGTCGATTCTAAGGTCCTTATCTTCAATTTCTATTTCAATCTCATCATCTATTTCAGGAGAGATATCTACCGAAGCAAATGAGGTATGTCTGCGATTGGATGAGTCAAATGGAGAAATACGCACTAATCGATGAACGCCAGCTTCTGATCTTAGGTAACCGTAAGCATAGTCACCAGTAATGCTTAGAGTTACTGATTTTAGACCGGCAACCTCGCCAGGTTGGAAATCAAGTTCCTTGATCTTAAAATTCATATTCTCTGCCCAGCGGAGATACATTCGATGAAGCATAGCTGCCCAATCGCAACTTTCAGTACCCCCAGCTCCAGGATGGATAGTAAGTATGGCAGGTCTAATATCAAATTCGCCATTTAATAAGAACTTGAGATTAGCTTTAGCTAATTGGGTTTGAAATTCTTCAAAAGCATTTTGAATCTCATCTATAAGACTTTCATCTGATGCTTCTTTATAAAGTTCTAGAGAAAATAGTAACTCTTCGCGCTGTGTATCCAAGTTTTCAAATTGATTGAGATCTTGTTTTTTACGAGTCAATTCTTTGTTCATCTCACCGGCTTTAGTGGGATTATTCCAAATATCAGGATTTTCGGAAAGTTCCTTTTCAGTCAGCTTTATCTGATTTACTAGAGCCTCAGGATTTACTATTTCTCGAATTGAAGTAAATCTATCCAGATATTCTTTGAGTTCGTACTCAATCTGTCCTACCACTTCACTCATATTTTTAGGCCATTGTCTTAAGCTGCACCGCAGCAACGTTTGTATTTCTTTTTACTACCGCACGGACATGGGTCATTACGACCTATTTTTTCTTTTCTTATTGGCATTTGCTTAGGCTTTTGAGCTTCTTTCAGTTCTTCCGCTTCCTCTTCAGTGCTGGAGTAATGAAGTTCGCTATTGCGCTCCATTTCAATTTCTTGCTCTGGATTAAATTCAAGTTTGAACATTAATGAAATCGTCTCTTCGCGGATTCTTCGGATCATATCATTGAATAAATCGGTAGCTTCAAGTTTGTATTCTACCAACGGATCACGTTGTCCGTAGCCGCGCAATCCGATTCCTTCCTTTAAATGGTCCATGATAGTTAGATGCTCTTTCCATGTAGCATCCACCGTTTGCAGCAAAATAGCCTTTTCGACGTGACGCATGAAGAGAGGGGAGAAGGTGGTCTCTTTCTGAGCATATATACCACTTAGTTCTTCCAAAATAGTGCTTCTCAATAAGGGAGGCTCTAACTTAAAGAAAGTTTCCGGCATGCGGTAATGAAATAATTCTCTAAGCTGAAGAGCAACTTCGTCATAATCCCAATTTTCACGTTCAACATCTTCATGGACTGACGAATTTACAAGTGTATCGGTAACTTGTTTAAGGATGTATTGAACGTCTTCTTTGAGATCATCCTCGCGAAGTGCCTTTGTACGTTGTTCATAAATAATTTTTCTATGTTCATTCAAAACATTATCGTATTTTAGAATGTGTTTACGGGCTTCAAAATGCATTGTTTCTACTTTCTTCTGAGCTCCTTCTAATGCATTAGTTACCATTTTGGAATCAATTACTTCGCCATATTCCCAACTTAGAAAATTCATCATTTTGGTCATTCGATCACCGCCGAATATACGCATCAGATCGTCTTCGAGACTCAGGTAGAATTGGGATGTACCGGGGTCACCTTGTCTTCCTGAGCGACCACGCAATTGATTGTCTATACGTCTTGATTCATGTCGCTCTGATCCAATGATGTAGAGTCCACCAATATCTGCGACTCCTTGAGCCAGTTTAATGTCGGTTCCACGACCTGCCATATTGGTGGCGATTGTCACCATACCCATCTCACCAGCTTGAGCTACGATATCAGCTTCTTGTTCGTGGAATTTAGCATTGAGTACATTGCAGGGGATGCCTTCTTTTTTAAGCGTTTCGGCAAGTTCTTCAGAGTTTTCGATAGACACTGTACCTACCAATACAGGTTGTTTGTTGGCGTATAACTCTTGCACCTTTGTGGCAATAGCCTCATATTTTTCTTGCTTTGTTTTGTAAATAAGATCTGGTAAATCCTGTCGTGCAATTATTCTATTGGTTGGCATGGCGATACAATCAAGGTCGTAGATTTCACCAAACTCTTTTACTTCAGTCATTGCTGTTCCGGTCATACCCGAAAGTGTGTCATATAGTCGAAAAAAGTTTTGAAAAGTAATGCTTGCTAGCGTCAAACTCTCAGTTGCCACAGGTACATTTTCTTTGGCCTCGATGGCACCATGTAGACCATCTGAATAACGACGTCCTTTCATTAGACGACCAGTAAACTCATCAATAATGATTACTTCTCGGTCTTGAACTACATATTGAACATCTCGTTTAAATAGTTCTTTGGCTTTTAGTGCAGCTTCCAGATGATGAAGATGTTTAAGATTTTCTGGGGCATAGAGATTATCGATTTTCATGATTTGTTCAGCACTAGCAATGCCATCATCCGTCATATAAACACTGTGAGCTTTTTCATCTACGGTGTAGTCCTTTTCGCGCTTTAACATAGTTACCCAGCGAGCAGCCTTCATATACATTTCTGTGGCGCGTTCAGCTGGTCCTGAGATTATTAGAGGGGTTCGTGCTTCATCGATAAGTACTGAATCAACTTCGTCAATGATGCAAAAATTGAGTCTCTGTACCATTTCTTCAGGGTGGGTGGCCATATGATCGCGCAGATAATCAAAACCATATTCGTTGTTAGTTCCATAGGTGATGTCGCAATCGTAAGCGGCTTTCTTGGCTACTAAATCTTGACCATTGTGAATTAGTCCGACACTTAAGCCCAAGAAACGATGCACTTGTCCCATCCATTCGCTATCTCGTTTTGCCAGATAGTCGTTAACTGTAACTACGTGGACTCCTCTTCCCATCAAAGCATGTAGATATACTGGGAGAGTACTGACTAAAGTTTTCCCTTCTCCAGTTTTCATTTCAACCACATTGCCTCTAAACATTGCGATTCCACCCAGAAGTTGACAATTGTAATGTCGCTCACCAAGAATTCTTCTAGCGGTTTCTCGCACAGTAGCGAAAGCTTCAGGTAAAACGAGTTCTAGAGCATCTTTGTATTTCAAGCCATAGTCGATATGCTCGTGAACTTGCTTTCTTAAAATGTCGGTTTGGGCTTTAAGTTGTTCATCACTTTTTGATTCCATTTCCGATTCAAGAGCGTCGATTTCATCTGCAATTAGCTGTAATTTACGAACTTGTCGATCGTTATATGTCTTGGGAAGAAATGATCTAATGGCTTCTATAATCATGTATGTTCTCTTTCTACTAAATCATGCCTTAAAAATACCAAAAGGGGCTTGTCCGCAAGTACACAGATAAATCTGTCGCTCGAGACCAAGTCCCCTCGTGTTTTAGTTAACTCCGTATTATCGGAGTGGACTGAGAAGGCACTCAGTCCAAATCGCTTTAGCGAGCGTGTGGTTCTATCAGTCCCACATGCCCATCATTACGTCTATATACCACATTTACCTCACCAGTTTGTGCATTACTGAAAACAATGAACTCTTGGTGGAGGTATTTTAATTGTTCGGCGGCTTCAACCACATCCATCGGTTTGGAGTAAAAGTTGTTGGAGCGTATGACTTTAGGCTCTTCGGTTTCAGCAGGAGTCTCTTGAACGAATTGTTCTTCATAATGCAATATTTGATTTTTAAACTGAAACTCTGCATTACGATCTTTTCGACGAGGTTTTTTGGCTTTTATTTTCTCTTTATACTTAGTGATTTGCTTTTGAAGCTTGTCTAGAATTAGATCGATAGACGCATACATATCATTATGAGACTGAGACGCTCGGAAATTGATTCCTTTAGCCCAGACTGTAACCTCGGAGGTATGCAGTACACCAGAACTCTTAGTTTTATCCACCGACAAAATTACATCAATTTCTTGAAGATGATCTACATAAGCTTTAATCGATTCCATTTTCTTTTCGACAAAATCTTTGAGAGAGGGAGTTAGTTCAATATTTCGTCCGGTAAGTATGATTTTGATAGGAACCTCCTAGTTCATCTATTTAGCTGGTGAAGA
>CAZYUV010000168.1:0-7472 GCA_964650625.1 uncultured bacterium | reverse complement strand
CGCTCATGAAGGCTTCGAAAGGATTACCTTGATCGTGGTAAGCAATCAAATGAGCTACTATTTCAGTGTCAGTTTCGGAACTGAACTCATGGCCTGCTTCTAGTAACTTTTCTTTTATATCTAGATAATTCTCTATGATTCCGTTATGAACAACCACTACTCGACCTTGGTGGTCTTTGTGAGGGTGTGCATTATTCTGCGTCGGTCGTCCATGAGTTGCCCAGCGAGTATGGCCAATTCCAACATGATTAGTTGATAGCCCCTCTTCAAGTTGTTTTCTGATATTGCGCAGTTTGCCGCTATCTCGCCGTACATGGATTTTTTCATCGCTTTGCTGATACACGGCTACACCCGCGGAGTCGTAGCCACGATACTCAAGCTTTTCTAAGCCATCTAAAACTACTTGACTAGCTTGATGAGTTGATCCAATGTATCCGATAATTCCACACATTAGCTCTCCTGTAATACCACCCAGAATTACTCAAATTCGGACGATGTCGAATTTCCAGAGTCAGAATGACGTGAGTTTTCTGTACTCGTTATAACGATTTTCAATTAGCTCCCGACTGCCATTTGACAGAACGGTTAAGCCCACGCCCTCCACATTAAGACTACCCATTACATTCCCATGAACCACGGCTCTTCGGAAATGCTCCTTTGTTAGACTATTCTGTTCAGCCAGATACCCTACAAAGCCGCCGGCAAATGAATCACCAGCTCCCGTAGGGTCAACGACTTCTTTAACCGGAAAACTAGGACATAGAAATAGATCATCTTCATTAACAAGCATTGCCCCTTCTCCGCCTTTTTTGATGACTACAATTCGAGGACCAATTTCCTGTATAACTCTGGCAGCATCAATTAGGCGGTCTTTCCCAGTGAAATCACGCGCTTCAGTTTCGTTGAAGATTAAAACATCTATTTCTTTTATGGCCTCAATCAATTGATCTCGCGTATTCTGAATCCAGAGATTCATCGTGTCCATTATTATTAGATCTGCATTCGTCTTCTGTGCAACTTCTCGTTGTAAACTTGGATGGATATTTCCGAGGAACAAAAACCTCGGTTTAGAACTCTCTTGAGACAATACGGGATGAAAAGACTCGAATACATTTAATTGAGTATCATGAGTGATTGCCTGGTCCATCTCGTCAATTTTGTATTCTCCTGACCACCGAAATGTTTTACCATTTTCTATTTGGAGATCCTCTGTATTAACTTGACGATTCTTGAAGTGATCAATGTGCTCCTGAGGAAAGTCTTTACCAACAACACCAACTATATTGACGGAAGTATCGTAAAGGGCGCATGATGTACAAAAGTGGGAAGCTGACCCTCCAAGAATATTATTATGGTTGCCATTAGGCAGAATTAGACTATCTAGTGCAATGGAACCTACTGCAGTTACGCTCATTTTTCACTCCTCCCTTTGAAAGGCGGGAAATCGTAGCATAAACGCGCTCTAAGCTCCATTAATAAGGTGCACCATCGAATTAAATATAGTTCAAACAATTTCTGAAAGATGTACAAAACCTATTGAAAAACAATACATTTTGACAAGCTTTTCAGGCCGATCTATAATCGGCCACTACTCTTATACAGTAGGAATAAACAAATGAATCAACCCTTGCAAACGAACCAACAGAAACATAAAATTAACCTACTCTATTTTTTGGTATGTATACTGGTGCTGGTTCAAGTTGGACAGTTTATTGGTCTTTCTTTTTTGATACCCAAGAATCATCAAGAAAGTCTCAAACAAACAGTACTTGCGGACTTAAAGAGTCAGTTACCAGAGATAGTGGCATACCAGGTGGGGCAACAAATCCAAGAACTGGTGTGGGATAAGATTAAACTCGATGATCAACTCCAGTCAGCAACAAAAAAGGCCAGCGAGCCAATGGTTCTGAAAGTTGGTGAATCCATTGTTAGGAAAAAAGAATTCAACCGACGTTTTAAGGAGTATCAATCAAGGCCTGAGGCGGCTGGTTTGACGCACTCAGATCAGAAAAAGAGATTTTTGGAGCAGCTCCATAAGCATTATGCGATATTAGAGGATAGTCGTAGTTCAGGCTTGGAGGAACAATCTGAATTTCGAGAAAAGTTGGAAGATTTTCAATTCAAAGTTTTTCTGACCGAGTTGCTTAGGCAACAGATTAAACCTATAGATTTAACGGATTTAAAGGCCTACTATGAAGATAATAAGAGTTTATTCGAAGTTGATGAAGTTCATAGTTTTGATGTACTTGAAAGTGATAAACCAGCGGTCTTACAGGAAATCAATAGTGTAAGTAAGTTCGAGAAGAGTTTATTAACGAAAAAAAAGTTATCAAATCAGTCTGAGAGTCAAATACCAGTTCAGTTTCTCAAAGTGCTAAGATCAGCCTCCGTTGGAAAGCTGACAGCCGTACTTCCATTCGAGGGTCGATATTTTCTGCTAAAGAAGACTGCAGACTCACTGAAGGTGCATTCGCCTCTGAAAAACGTCGCGCCTTTCATCCAGAGTACGATTACCTTTCAAAGGATTCGAATGCTTCTCTCCAAACTTAGTAATCCATTGAAGTTTGAGTTCGATGTGACTTTGAACTCTGAGGGTGTCTATTTGGTCAAGGGTGAGATTATAACGCAACACTATCTTGGCTTGGCTCGAAGTGTTCTACCGAAAGACTTTTTTCTAAAAGCCGAGGAAAATCAAGACGAATTGAGGGATTTAGCTATGGAGTTTGATTTACTATTCCGTAAATACAAGGCTAGTCCTTTTCAATATTCTGAGAGTGTGCACCGTGAAGTGGGATTCAAGAGCGAAGCCTATCGAGAGCAGCTTGTGTTGGAGTTTAAACGAAAAGAACTTTTATCGCAGGCCGTGGTGGGAGACAAGGAATTAAAGTCTTATTACGAAGCCCACAAAGATAAGTTTGTCAAAAGTGTTGGGCGATGGGTAAGTCATATTTTTGTAAAAGAACGCAGTAAAGCTTTGAAGGTGCTTAATTTAGCCCTTGACGATCCCAAGGGGTTTGCTCAATTGGCTAAGGAACATAGTGAGCATCCTACAACTAAGTTACATGGCGGTGACATGCGTTACTTGGATAACAGTGAAGTGACTAAGCAAATGCATGGTGTGGCTGAGACTCTCAAAGAAGGAGAAGTTCATCCTGAGTTGATATCTGGTATTAATAGTAATGGTTATCACATTTTAAGGTATGTAAAGACTGTACCGGGTAAAGTTTCTAGCTTTCTCGAAGTCAAAGATCGTTTGCGTGAATTGTTGCTTAAGGATGAGCACAATAGACTATTGATGGCCTTTGTTAAGAGAGTTATGACGAAGTATCCGGCTAAAGTGGATAATACGTTACTGGCTCAACTTTAACAGTATGTTATGGAATAAATACCAGAGTATGGGTAATGACTTTATGATTGCCCCTTTAGCCGAATACGAACAGCGATTCGGCGGTTTTGAAAGTGCTGATTTCCGAGCATGGGTTCAGCCAATTGTTCAACTGTGTGATCGTAAGAGAGGTTTTGGTGCGGATGGAGTGATTCTTCATGGCGAACCTCAAAATGGACAGGTTCAATGTGTTTTGATTAACTCTAACGGTACGCTAGCCAGTTTCAGTGGTAATGGATTTGCTTGCTTAACCTCTAATTTTAGCGAGGGACAAGTTTTAAATATCAATGGTAAATTCGATGTGTCGAAGTCAGACGAAGGTGTACAGATCTCTGTTAAGCAATTTGGTTCCATAAAAGATCGATATTTCTTTGAACATAAATTAGGAGGTTACGATTATTCACTTTGGGATGTAGGCAACGAACATGCGGTTTTCTTAAAATTTTCAAATGAGTCAGATTGCTTGCTTTTCGAACACCCGTTCAATAGCTTTGACAAGCTGGAAGAGGGAGAGCTAGAATCGCATTTCAAGTCAACGAAGCTCTATCCTGAGGGTATCAATGTTGGTTTAGCCTTAATTGGCGAAAATTGGATTCAGTTGAAAGTGTGGGAAAGAGGTTGTGGTTGGACCGAAGCATGCTCAAGTGGAGCGATTGCGGCTTTTTTGGCGGCAAATTCATTCAGGATGATGTCAGGTGAAGTGGAGATTAGGCAAGCGGGCGGTTTATCGACTATTTATTGGTCAGTACCGAATCGTTTAATCAAGTTGTGCTTAAGGCCGCGTTTTGTGGGACGTTTGGAATATGAAGTTAAAAGATAATTTCACAGCTTATCTGTTTTTAATGCCTTTTCTTTGCATTTTCACGGTGTTCTTATTAGTTCCCGTTTTTTATTCTTTCTGGCTAAGTTTTTACAAGGTTGGAGTTTATACGGACTTATTTGATGTATTTAGCAAAATGGAATGGGTCGGCTGGAGCAATTACATAGACCTTCTGAAAGACGGTGAATTTAGATGGTCAATGATTCTAACGCTATTTTATGCAGGTATGACCATTCCAGGTACAATTTTTGTAAGTCTCTTATTGGCATTAATTTTGAATTCAGGACTATTCGGCAAAGCTTTTTTTCGTTCTGCATTTTTTCTTCCAAATGTTTTGGATATGTTGGTAGTCGGTTTCATTTGGCAGCTTATCTATAGTCCAAAATTCGGTATTTTAACCCGACTACTGGACCGCTATATGGGCATAGATGCCTTTCATGAGACAGGTTTTCTGGGTGATCCATTGATCGCGCTTCCAGCCATAGCTTTTGCAATGATACTTAAGGGTTCAGGCTTCGGTATGATCCTCTTTCTTGCTTCTCTTGGAAATATTAGTCCGGCATTATATGAGGCTGCCGCACTGGATGGTGCCAACAAATGGGAAGCGTTTTTTAATATTACTTTACCTCTTTTGAAGCCAACTATTTTATTTTTGATTGTGACAGGGGTGATGGCATCTCTTAATGGTTTCACGGAGATTTATGCTATGACAGATGCCCGTGGCGGTCCGACTTTTGTGGATGGGACGGGTTTATTTATGAGCGAAACCTTAGGCGCAACTAAAATAGCGGGTTTTTATTTGTGGGAGAGATTTTCTTTCGGTCAGTACGGCTATGCTGCTGCGATGAGTTATCTGATGTTAATTTTTGCCTTGCTGGTGAGTTATGTAAATGCTCGTTGGCTATCACCCGAGGAAGTCTAATGAGTTTTAAGCAGCGTTTGGGATCCTTGGCTTATTATCTGATTTTGTTGGTAGCCGCTTTGTTTTTTCTATTTCCATTTCTCTGGATGTTTGTTACTTCATTCAAAGTACCTGGTACGGGAGACAAATTCATATATATTCCAACTAATAAGATAAGCTTTGTAGAGGTTCAACAGGATGATTTGAGGGTATTAGGATTTGACCTAGATAGAGTAAGTGCTCTACTTTTTAGCCAAAAGATAAGAGATCTTTATAAGCCAGGGTCCATTCCAAGCTGGCAGCAAATCGAAGGTTTGATTTCGGATATCCTCCAGAGGAAATTGAGCTCAAGTGAGAAGAATAAGCTCAGAGATAATTTTGCACCGCAATACGATATTAATAAGGCAGATTTACAATTATTCAATGACTTAGGTTTCTCAAATAGAGAAGCTCAGATAATTGTTAACTATCGTGAACAGAATGGGGATTATGACAATCCTTCTAACCTGCGCGAAATTCCATTATTGAGCCCTCGAAATCTCAGGCTATTGCGTCGCTGGTTTTCATCAGATCCTAAAATTATACTAAACTTAGATGAGCCGACTCGGTATAAAGAATTGGGATGGTCTGAAATGGATATTCAGATTTACCGCGAATTTAGAGGGAAATATGGTATTTCAACTCGTAACTTGAGAGATTTCGAAGGCCAGAGTTCGGTTAAAGCTCTTCGAAGTGAAGCTTTGGAAAAGGCTAATCGCTTATTCTTCTCCAACAAACTTTACACATTGAGGAATTATAAAAAGATTCTGGGTCATCATCCAAGAGGTGATGATTTCACATTTGGGCGTGCTTTTCTAAACTCTCTGATGGTTAGTATTGGTACAGCTTTTCTAACCATATTGCTTTGTACTTTAGGGGGTTATGTTTTTGCGAAAAAGCAGTTCACAGGTAAGACTTATTTGTACATAACATTTTGGGCAAGCATGATGATTCCTGGCATGATGTTCATAGTTCCTCAGTATGTAATCATTACGAAATTAGAGTGGGTCAATTCCTTACAGGGTATGATTATCCCCCATGCTGCTAATATATTTGGTTTGTATTTGATGAAGCAATACATTGAACAGATTCCCCATTCCCTTTTCGAAGCTGCAATTATTGATGGGGCGGGAGAGTTGGATTTGTTTAGGATTATTATTATTCCATTAACTATGCCCATATTAATGACTCTTTTTCTAATGACTTTTTTGGCCCAATGGTCAAACTTTCTCTGGCAACTTATCGTTAACACACCTGATTCAGCGATGATGACTCTTCCTGTGGCTTTGAGTTATTTAAAGGGTCAACACAACACTGACTGGACCACATTAATGGCGGGTTCAGCTGTAATGCTTATTCCCATTGTTATCTTGTTTCTTGCGACACAGAAGTATTTCGTCGCTGGCATGACTGCAGGAGCTGTAAAGGAATGAAGTATTATAAAGTAACAACAAATCCTTTATTTTTTCTTCTCTTATCTATTTCTTTGTTGGGTATGATTTTGATGCTCTTATCGGTTTCCAATAATGAGATATCTAAGGCGAGTGTAATAGAGCTTGGTGAGCATCGTCTCGTGAAAAGGCAAGCAGCGGATAATAAGTCTTTTTATGAAATACTGGGGCCTCTTGAACAAAATGATTCAGAATCCAAACCTCAAACAAAAGTGAGTGTTGAAAAAGCTATTAAAGTAGACTCCAAGCAAACCTTGAATTCTACTACCTCACAATGGAAACTCTCAGATAACTTTGCATCAGTTCAGGGCGATTTTATTGTTTCGACGGTACTTTCTCCTGTTCAAACTTCTGATGCAAGAAAAGAATCTGCTGAAATTAGTCATTCACAGTCCAAGCCAGAAAATTTCAATCAGGGGCTTAGAGAGATACCTAAACTAAAGGTTTGGGTAACCTATAACGACGAGCAGTTCCGAGTTTACCAAAGACTAGTCAAAGATTTTGAAAATCAAAATAAGGTAGAGATCAAGATTTCCAGAATCCCTTTTCAAGGTCAAGGCGAAAAAATTATGTATGCTTGCAATTCCAAGCGAGCGCCAGACATCGCGCGTATGGACATTGGGTTGATCCCAAAATTTGCAGCTGGAAAAGCTCTCATGGCTCTAGATGATTTAGGTTTGAAAAACTTCAGTTCGGAATTGTTAGAAGCTGCTCTAGATGCTGGGAGAGTTTATCTTCCGGGCGTCGGTACACGAAGTTACGCGGTGCCAGATGAGTTTACCACTTTAGCCTTATACTACAATAAAGAGATGTTTTCGAATGCTGGCTTAAATCCAGCTCGACCACCTAGATCCTGGAAAGAATTTGTTGATTATG
>CAZYUV010000167.1:0-7517 GCA_964650625.1 uncultured bacterium | reverse complement strand
GCTCTTCTTGAGTGCTCGTATTGCTTGTAGAGTGCCTAATAGTATTTGGATGAAGAATCTGTCCGAACTGATTGTAGAAAACTACTTCCACCTCTCCTTCCACAAACTGAGACATTTCTACTCGATACTGGAATGAAGCTAGAAATTGATTTCCTTGATTTAAGCCTTGAATAGTTTGGCTACCCTCATTGGGCTGAGTTTCATAAACAAATAAATCAACACTCGCCAAAAGACTATTGGATAAAATTAGAAAACTGAAAATTACTATAAAAAAGCCGTGCATTTATTAGCCAAATTTGTACTTTTTTGTACGAATAGGTCTATTTGGCCATCTTATCACAGCGCTCGAATGAAACCCACTTGAGACGGATATTCAAAGATGTTTTTCGATTTGAAATTCAGAAAACAATTGCCTTTTCTGCAAGTCAAAAAATCGAATAGTTGCTGAACCCCTAATATCTTCCGAAAATTGTTTAAGATGAAAGTGAGTCGGCTGATCCAAGAAAGTTACTTTCTCAATGCTTGATTCAGACCCCCATTCAACCTGCATTAAAAAATGAGACTTGAGTGGATTTTTAAGATACAAAGTAATTACGGGAACTTGATTACCCCTAAACAATCTCGTAAATTGAAACCTTTCGAAGTGATCAACATAACCTGAAACCACCAGAAGAACTGGATTATTATTACCGAATTCAGGGGAGCTCTCTGTTACTTGATTCCACATCCCCCTATTGATATAGTTCAAGTCCAAATTTCCAGACCCTAGCATCGGTTCACTTGCATAAAGAGCTGCCAAATAAAGACCAGAGGGATAGTATTTATTTAAATGCAAAAACTGTTTGAAGAAGAAATATTTCTCAGATTCAACTTTAGGAAACGGATTGAAAGTTAGCCCTAACTTAGCCTCAGCAGATCTTCTACGAACACGTTCATAAAAACCTTTTTCAACAAAACTCCAATCGGGAATTAACCTAGGGGCGATCTCAGAATATTTAGATGCAAATCTAAACATTGGAAACATTGTAACCGCATTCGATATAAAAACCGAATCTGATGTTTTATAACTTAGTATTTTAGCATCCTGCAATACCAGTTTCTGTAAATCGACCACTTCATCAACTCTATCGTAAATCTTAGGCAGCAAGAGAATTCCTAACAAACTTGAAATAGAACAAAATAGTCTCAATTGATAACTCAGTTTCTCAAGAATCTTAACCACAATTAGTAATAATAAAATGCTAAATAAGATAGTGTGAGAATAAATGTCTGAAATGTGATAACAAAGGTTTCTCACTAATTCAAAAGTTAAAGCCGCGATTAGAATCCAAAGTGAAGGAATCCAACCCACTGAACTTAAATTGGTATTTGATCGATCCACAAGCGATTTATTAAATACCCTTAAAGCTCCAGTCAACAGGATTATTGAAATCAACAGCCAACACCATAAAGGAAAGTTCTCGATAATGGCTTTTAAATTCCTATCCAAGCTGGAAACATTGGGCATACCAAGAAAAACTGAGTAAAGCTTGGCCGAAAAATGATAGAAATGCTCTCTTGGATCAGCGAAGTCAAACCAATAATTTAACGGTGAGCTTGCTCTAAAAGTGAGATAAGCACAATGGACAAATGGCCCTAAAAACAATAGAAAAGACCATTTCAAACAATTCAATCGCATCTGTCGATGAAAAAATAAAAAAAACAGAACAACGGGACCAGCAGTTGTATGGTGAGATATTAGAAGACCACCCAATAAATATTTGCACCAAGGTATCTGTTGCCATTGAATTGAAATCAAAAACAAAGTAAATAAAAACGCAAGTAAACCGTAGACCTCAATAGTATTTGACGCGAATTGAAAGACGCGACACTGTAATAAAGAAATACCAAAAAATAAGCTAACGAGTAGAGAACCACTGGATTTCCATACCACCCAACTTAAACTTAAAAGAGTTATTAAACCCAGAACATACAATCCACTGAGTAGTGACCACGCCGATGAAAAGCCTAATTCACTACCTATTAAAATGAAAATATGACCCAATGAAGAAAATAGTGAGTAGCCAGGAGGGTGGCAGATTCCAAGTTGTTCCGCTTGAGCTAAAAACTCATAAGAATCAAGATGCTTCAAACCTGCATTCTGAGGCCACAAAGATAGGAAGTATAAACCCGTCAAAGCAACGGATATAGAGCTAAATTTTGATTGACTATCGTACTCTTTTGAGGAACTCAACAAGATTCTCAAGCCGTTCACACCGCAACTAATTTAATGAGTCCGATATTTTAAGAACTTTTAATTCGGGGGGATCCTGTTCATTGACCTGCTCATAATGCACCTTTACCCAATCTTTAATTCTTTCATCCAAAACCATTTCAGCTGAATATTTTGGATGCAAATATTTGTAGTCAAATACATGCTTAACTTTCCAAGGAAAAAAAATCTGAACTAGTTTTTTAGGTAAGGTAGCTAAAACACGATCCATTAAACTTACCTTAAAACATGACTTCCCTAAATCATGTAGTAAAACGGCTTTCTTGGTTAGATTGAGATCTGCATCGGGATAATCCTCAATAATTTCCAAAGAGGTGTAATACACATCCAGAGAGTGCCTCTGGTCTACAACAGACATTTGTAAAAAAAGTTGCAACTCGGATGGGGTTAGAACAGTCGAAATTTCGACTATTTCTTCCTCTCTTACCCTCGCAAAAACCGCCCGCCTAAACTGGTCGACACGATGTAAAATTCTTAACAAAGACATTGGTAAATATCGTATCAGAGACTAATGTAATAAATAATAAACCCAGATAGTGACCACACTTTGGTGATCACTAACCGAGTCTAATTTATTTCTCAATAGCTTGAGCCCTTACCAAGTACCGAATACGGGCCCCGTCAAACTTTTAGGAGCTCGGACACTCGGTCTGTCCCGCCGCTACCGTATCGTTAAGACCACCACTTGTACTTGCTATAAATGTCCCATCAATAGTACCGTGGAAAGTACACCACACATTACCAGCTGTATCAGACTGATAGGCATTAGTATTAGTTTTACAGCCTGGGTCCGTTGGAACGCCTTGAAGATATTTTTTACTTACCAATGTCTCCAAATCTGTCTTGGTCGTAATTGTCAGATTAAGACCTTCATCCAGATTGTACATCTCAAGAGCACCCAAGATTGTTTTTTGATTCGCATAGCAAGCTCGCGTATTAGACTTCATACGTGCCTGACGAAAGTTTGGAATCGCAATCGCTGCCAGAACACCGATAATAGAAATCACTATCATTAGTTCAATTAGAGTAAAACCTCGTAATCGGTTAATTGTTCTCATTATTTCTCCTTTGGTTGTCACACCACACCACACAAAAATCCGGAAGCGCAAGTTCCCGAATAATTAATATACAATTTTAAGTCGCTCCATTGACTAGTGTCAACATTGGCATAAATACGGCCAATACAATTCCTCCAATTATCAAACCCATAAAGACAATTACAACCGGTTCAATAATTGAGGTAAGCCCTTTTACAGCATTATCTACTTCTACCTCATAAAAGTCAGCAATTTTTGATAACATTTTATCCAATTCACCTGTCTCTTCTCCTACTGCTATCATTTGAACAACCATTGGAGGAAAAACGTTGCTAGATTTCAGTGGATCAGCAATACTTTCACCCTCTCTAATGGAACTGCGTGTGGAATCAACTGCATCTTTTATAACAGAATTCCCTGCAGTAGCAGCAGTAACCTCTAAAGCCTGTAAAATAGGCACTCCAGAGGATATCATTGTTCCCAAAGTACGAGTAAATCGCGCCACCGCCATTTTTCTCATCATATTACCAACAGCCGGCATTCGAAGAATATTCACGTCATAGAGTCGTGACCCCTTCTCCGTTCTAAAAAATTCCATGATTGCCCAAGGGATTACAAAAATACAAGGGACAATTATGAACCAATACATTACCAACACATCTGACATTTGGAGAAGAAACTTGGTAATGAACGGTAGATCTACGTTCATTGACTCAAAAATCGATTTGAATTGAGGCAATACAAACATGATTAGCGCCAGAACCACTAAACCAGCTATAGCCAAAATTACCACTGGATATGTAAGGGCCCCCTTCACTTTTGACTTCAATGCTTCGGAATTCTCTAAGTATGTAGCAAGCCTATTAAGAATACCATCAAGTATACCGCCCGCTTCTCCAGCCCTGACTAAGTTTACGAACAATGTATCAAAAACTCGAGGATGTTTTCCCAAGGCTGAAGACAGAGTTGCGCCCCCCTCCACATCCGAACGCACAGAACTAATAATTTTTGCAAAAGCAGGGTTTTCTGTTTGACCCTGTAAGATTGATAAACATCGGACCAACGGAACTCCTGAACCCATCATCACCGCAAACATCTGCGCGAATATGGACACATCCTTAGAACTAACACCGCCTGAAAATAGCGTAAAACTTAACGCCTGCTTTCTTTTTTCGATCGCGGTTATAAAAAAACCTTTTTCTCGCAAGCGAGCTATTACCTGCTCCTTACTATCGCCTTCCAATTCCCCTTGGATAGACTTCCCTTCATAATTTTTTGCTTTATAAAAAAAAGTAGGCATACAGTTCAATCCTCCACAGCAAAATCAAATTCCGAGCAAGAGCCGTCACTATTAATTATAGAAAGGCATTAGGTTTCAAGCAAATAAGACCTATCTCAACTATTACTAGAAACACAACTTAATGAGTTTAGACCACATCTTTGTTCACAGGTTCCATATTTCTAATCATTCTTTGAGCATTCTCGCCAATTCATCCTGCTTCATCGAATGTCGCATAGCATCATCGTAAGTGATTTCACCTTTCTGATAAAGACTTTTTAATGAGTTCTCAAAGGTTGTCATACCCACGTTTTGTCCGGTTTGCATAATTGTATACATCTGCTGAATTTTGTGTTCTCTAATAATATTTTGTACGGCAGAATTCACCAATAAAATTTCCTGTGCTACCACGCGACCTTTACCCGAGGCCATTGGTATCAGTTGCTGGGCTACCACACCTCGTAAAACAAATGAAAGCTGAGTTGTAACCTGACTTTGCTGATGTGGTGGAAACATATCGACAATACGATTAATAGTTTGTGCTGCGTCGGTGGTATGTAAGCTACCAAATACTAGATGTCCAGTCTCTGCAAGAGTCATTCCAGCGCTAATGGTTTCAAGATCACGCATCTCTCCAACAAGTACAACATCGGGATCCTGCCTCAAAACATGTCGTAATGAATCTTGGAAACTAACCGTATCCACATGCAATTCCCTCTGATTTACTATCGATTTCTTATGAAAATGAAGATACTCTATTGGGTCTTCGATTGTAATTATATGCTTGGCATGCTTTTTATTAATCATATCAATGAGAGCTGCTAAGGTAGTTGACTTACCCGAACCTGTCGGCCCTGTAACTAGTACCAAACCTTTATGCATTTCCGCAAATTTCGTACAAACACTTTGTACACCAAGCTCCTCAAGATCAGGGATGTTCGAGGGGATTATTCTGAAGGCTGCAGCTATACATCCTCGCTGACGATAAACATTAACTCTAAAGCGACCAAAACCATGAACGCTGTAAGATAAGTCTAACTCTAGATTCTCTTCAAATTCTTTCTGCTGTTCGCTGGTTAGCATATTATAAACTAGACTGCGAGTATCCATTGGAGTCAGCACATCTAGGTCCGTAGCTACTAATTCACCATCTACTCTAATGACAGGAGGGGTTCCCACAGTCAAATGCAAGTCGGAAGCCTCATTGTCCACTACAAGATTCAGCAGGTCATTAAGAACAAACATAAAGAATACCTTTCATAATGGAATCTCACAGAGAACATCTTCGACCACAACAACTTAACCGTTTACTCAAAACCAATTGAAACAGATCAAGCATCAATGCCCACCAGCGGTGACTCGCACAACCTCATCCAAGGTCGTCAAACCAATCAAAGCCTTTCTAAGAGCCGACTCTCTCAGGGTAAGCATACCTTCTTTACGAGCCAATACAGTAATATCTGAAACACTACCACCTCTCAAAATAAGAGTTTTCATGTTTTCAGTCATAACCATAACTTCGTATATACCAATGCGACCCTTGTATCCAGAACCCCCGCAGCTATCACACCCGGCACCTTTGTACAATCTAAAATTGTTAGCGTCGATATGTTTTAAATCTAGATGAGCAAGAAGTTCTTCTGAGATTGCAAACTGCTCCTTAACTTCCCTCTTTGCACGATATTCCGTCTTACAATCTTTGCAAATTGTTCTAACCAGACGTTGTGCCTGAATCAATACAACAGAAGAAGTCACCATAAAAGCTTCAACACCCATGTTAAGGAGTCTTCCAATGGTTCCAGGAGCATCATTGGTATGTAGGGTTGAGAGAACCAAGTGACCAGTCATTGAGGCTTTAATAGCTATTTCAGCAGTTTCAAAGTCGCGAATCTCCCCCACCATTATGATATCAGGATCCTGACGCAGAAAAGAACGCAATGCCGCTGCAAATGTAAGCCCTATATCTGGACGACATTGCACCTGATTGACACCATCTAATTGATATTCCACAGGATCTTCAGCCGTCATAACATTAGTAGTTGGCTGATTTAGTGCCGTTAGTGCTGAGTATAGAGTAGTAGTTTTACCCGAACCAGTAGGACCCGTGATCAAAATTATCCCATAGGGATGACTGATACCCTCTTTGAAGCGTTCATAAGTGGCCGGCTCAAAACCGAGAGCCCCCAAATCTACCTTCAAAGAGCTTTGATCTAAAATACGCATCACAATCTTCTCTCCCCAAGTACAGGGAAGAGTAGATACTCGCAAGTCTACAGTCTTATTACTCACTTTTATTTTTATACGACCATCTTGAGGTAGGCGTTTCTCAGCTATGTCTAGATCTGACATAATTTTTAGGCGAGAAGTAATTGCTGCTTGCGCCTTTTTAGGTGGCTTCACATCAACGGTCAGCACACCGTCTAGTCGATAGCGAACTCGTAATTCTTTTTCAAAAGGCTCTATGTGAATATCAGACACACCCCTTTGCACAGCTTGGGAAATGATCAGGTTAACCAGTTTGATTATCGGAGCGTCGTTTTCACCCAACTCCCCAGATAATTCTTCTTGTAAATCCTCCTCCGACGCCTGCCCGATATCGCCAATCTCATCCATCAAGCTATCGGCTTTACTAGCATCACCATAGGCTTCATCTAGGGCTGTCTTCAAGTCTTTACCAGTAACGATAACTGGCTTAACAATCATACCTGTCATCAAAGCTACATCATCTATAGCAACAATATTCAATGGGTCCACCATTGCCACCGTTAGCTTGTTTCCAACCTTATTAATGGGTATTAACTGATGACGACGAGCCACATTTTCAGGGATTAGTCGAACTGTGGATGGCTCTATAAGATAATGACTCAAATCAATATGAGGAACATTAAGCTGCTCAGCCAGAACTCGAACAATCTCTTGCTCTGTGACT
>CAZYUV010000166.1:0-7543 GCA_964650625.1 uncultured bacterium | reverse complement strand
CCCCTGCTTGTAAGGCAGGTGCTCTAGCCAACTGAGCTAAACGCCCCAAATGGAGACTCGATGATAGCACATCTGCCAAAGAAGACAAGAGTTTTATTAATTTAGCATAACTACAATAACTACGAATTACAGCTGCTTTTTGTCATCTATTTCTGCTAATAGCATTACCTCATGCGTCTTACACATAAAACACATAAAAATGCCAACACCAGAAGTAACCAGTGAACCCAAAAAATTAGACCACTAGCCATTACAGCTATTGGAAGCAATAAAATAAAACTAAACCATTGAAGAGTTTTATTGGATTTAATTAGCTCTGCTACGACTGGTGAATATACGTAATACTGTTCCATTAAATATTCACCCCATACATGCTTCAACAAAAATCTATCGCGGCACTCACTCAGCAACTTAACCATCCAATGCTCAGCAGAGCCACTAGATGCCGTAACAATATAGCAGCCGCCCCCACCCCCAGAAGTCGTTGCCAATTGACCGCCCCCATTATTCGAAAAAATATTACCAGTATTTCTTAAGACTCTCCAATCAGAAAAGTGAGTAACATCAGCATAAAGAACCCCGGTGCCCGGAGTTATACTAAATCCAGTTCCACTTTGTCGCCAGGTTCCATTGCTAAGACTTCCCGAATCATGTTCATAAAATTCAAGTCTTAAGTCTGTAGATGTCAAAGTATTGTCGAATTTTAGAAAAGCGGGCAAAGGAAAGGGAAATCTGACCGAGCCGTTTGGCTTGAGCTTCCCTTTTATTGAAATAACCTTACCCAAGACTTCAAATCCAGTCGGCATATTATTTTCTAAAGTAACTTGAGTTTCACTCTTCACCTGAATAACAGGTACAACATCCAGGTAGTCATCATCAGGAGGTAAACGAAGTGTCTCTAATTGTTTATAATCATCCGAGAGCTGCGCTGTGTCATATACCACTTCTTCTTGAAGACCGGCGCTACCGAGTTTTAAAATCAAATTTCCCTGACTATCTTTGGGTATTGCAGCCTCTAATTGAGAGCCCTGATCATCCTCAATGAACTGCTCCAGTTTATCGGGAATATTATCGCCATCCTTATCTAAATCTTCATGATCCGCGATACAATCATTATCGCGATCAAAACTCAAACCAAATCGAGTCGCTCCTCCAATGAAAACCTGCTCTGGAGTTCCATCATTATCAAAATCACAAGGAAATTCATCTTGATCATTTAAAAGGCCATCACCGTCATAATCTGTCAAGGAAACTACCAAAAGTTCATCGATTCCATCATCTATCAAATCACCATCATCATCGCAATCTAAGTGATCAGGCTGACCATCATTATTATGATCATATGGAAAAATATCCTGAGCATTAAGAATACCGTCCTGATCATAATCTACAGAACCTTGAGGATACTGGTTTTGACAGGATGCGGGTATATCAGCTGGAATATTAGAATTAGGAAGAAATGGATCTAACGGTGCTGAATCTTGACCATCCATAAGGCCATCACCATCTGTGTCTGCATTAAAAACATTGGTACCAATAGATCGTTCCTGAATATCAGTCAATCCATCATTGTCATCATCAGTATCGATAGAATTAGGTTGATTATCATTATCGCTATCCAATACTTGCCCTGTCACCTTAAACGGACTTTCGTAACCTACCTCATTTTTATCCTCAATTCCATCTGCATCATCATCCGAATCAAAGAAATTAGAGATTCCATCATTGTCTGAATCTAGAGACAAATCTATTGTCTCGGAGTTAATCACAGTTTCCACCTCGACCTCATCGAGCAAACCATCACCGTCATCATCTGTATCAGCGCGATCACCAATACCATCACCATCTGTGTCATACTGCTCAGAAGGGTCATCAGGAAAAGCATCTTCGAAGTTAATTATCCCATCACCATCACGATCCAAAGGATCTTGAGCTATTACATCAATACCATCACTCTTAAAGAAAATCTGACTCTGAAGTAAGGATTGATTACCTGCTTGGTCCTGAGCAATGATTCGAAATACGTTATCACCAGCTTGTAAATTGATCAATTGGAATTCAAAATCCTGCTTGGAACCTGACTTCAATGATCCAACGATAGAAACTCCCCCAATTGGAGAGATTATTTGAGTCTGAAAATTAACTAAATCTTCATTAGAGGATCCATCAATAGATATGTTATTGATCTCAGTGACTCGCTTATCCTGCCCGGAGATATTTTCTAATTCACCGAAAGGGTTCAAGGTAAGAATTGGTGCTTTTGTATCAACAGTAAAGCTAAACGGCTCCTTGATTATAATATCATTTCCTGAAACTGGATCTATATCACCGGTAACCGTTACAACATGTAAACCATCCAATGATGTTTGACCATCATCTAAAAACACAGTGTGGTTAAAGAAATAAACCTTTCCTGTTGCATCGCCCACTAATAGGCTCATGGAACTACTCACTACACTCTGATTGCCATTGGAAATAGTGATTTCGGGAACACTCGATTGAGTATCACTGAAGCTTGCTCGTATTTCAACTACACCAGGACCTACGAAGTCTAAAGAATCTCCACTCATTTCAACATTGTCACGATAGAAACTTAATTCAACGGTGGGTGCTACAGTATCATTAAGCGGCAGACTGATTCCAAAGTCAGCAACGTTCCTATTGCTTCCGTAAATATTACCTAATTTATCTAAAATAGATTCAGACGGTAAAATATTCGTACTGGAATTCAAACCACTAGTATTATTTCCAAGCGTAATAACTAATACCTGATCCCCCTCTAACCATTCTACTGTAGCATCCGTACCAAAAGTTGCAAAACCAGTCAGACCCATTTCATCATCTATCTGTCCCGAAGCGTTATTTGAACTGATACTGGAAGTATTTATAGGCTCACTAAATGTGACGAAAATTCGATCCCCTTCATTGTAAGTACCGGCTACTGAGGTTCTCTTATCATATTCCACTTTTGTTAATTTCGGCCCCAAATCATCATTACTTTTCAAGGTAACCTTATTAGCTCTAGAGGTAACCAGATTTCCGTGCATATCTCTTACATTATCAAAGGCTTCAATCGTTGGCGCAAAAGCAGCAATAACGTTAGAGTTCGATCCCAGTTCAATTAAAACCTTATTCGCATCCTGAGAAATTACTGGGTTGCTACCTATGGCCATATTTTGAACTCTGAAAGAATCGCTGAAAACACTAGGTAAATTATCTATTGTCTCTGAAAATAACAATTCAATACGATCATCAAAATCAAATTGGCTCAAGCCGTCACCATCAACGTCTATCAAGTAAGCAGCTTCGAGTCTAGGAGCAACTGTATCTGTAGTCTTGTCTAAGACTACCTGACCATTACTACCCACAAGACCACTACTATAAACCAGTGCCAGCGTCGTAGGACTCTGAGGAATATGCGAGGCTACTATCTGAGTAACATCGGGGTCAAACCCATCATTCAACGTTATATCAACAAAATGTGAGCCACCATCTTGAGTCGTTTTAAAATCCTCATTTAAAAGCTCAATTTTCTTAATTGAACTTCCAAAAGCTTGAGGATTTTCGGAGCCATTACTCAGACCTTTTATAACCTGATTCAGATTAGAAGTACTAAGTACCATAGCAAAGGTACTTCCAGTTATCGGAGAAGTGGCGGTAACACCTAAAATTCCCCCAGAGCTATTGGAGAATTCCAATTGAATACGATCTCCTCTTCCATAAATACTGTCCCCATTAACATCATCAAAATGGGCCGCTTTCAAAAAAGCATGATTTTTTGTCACCGTTGCCGTAGCATGCGCTAAATTCCCAGAGCTATCCTTATAATAAATCGTGAAGTCAGAACTTCCCTCATTTAAAACTTGATAGTCAGGATCAATCCTCAAAATTCCGGAACTGATATCAACAAATACAAGATCATCAAGGTTGTTTTTATCCAAATAGAATCCCTCAGGATCAGTCAATGAACTCATCACTTGAGTACTGACCGGCTGATCATCAATCAGTAGGGTAGTGAGATCAATGTCTTTGCGGATATCAGAAACGAAGGTGAGCGCCTCAACTGAAAGATAATCCACTATAAATTTGGGCTGAGAACTCACAATATTGAGTTGAATAATCTCACTAGTTGAGTTTAAGTCTACCGTATCAAACAAAAATAATTGAAATGAGGTTGTTCCCTCGGCGTTTAATACAGGAAAAAGCAAAAGCGTATCATTAGTACAGTTATTTTGATTCTGGATAGGAGGTCCATAACCTTGGGGAAATGAAGGAAAAATCATCAATGGATCATAGCTAGCAACATCAAAACATAGCTGATTTTGGGGAGTATCTGCATCAATCTTCCAAGTACTAATATCAAGCTCTAAAGCAGTAGAGCTATTTTTTATAAGTTGCAATCCTCCGGCTGGTATTTGGGCCTGTATAGCGGGTGGATCGTTTTGAGACAGAAATTGATAAATCGCGGTTACGTAGGTCGTTAATACCTGAACTTCAGCAGAATCTCTAATGTAGAGTTCCAAACCTTGTATCTGGCCGGTAGTCTCTGCCTCAGTCGTTGTAGATTGCAATTTTGCTTGACCGTTGATATCCGTAGGATCAATTATTTGAAGATCAACCGATTTCCCAGCTGCAGTCAGAAAAGTTTTTTGAGTTACATTGCTTCCTTCTTCAAAAGACCAAGAATGAGTGGTAGAAGATAAACCTTCTTCGTCTCTCACAAAATAATAATCAGATAACAAAAATTCATCTGACGTATCCTCTATAGAAACGAAGTCTGCATTACTATTTGGGTTATTAATACTAATAGTCGGCGCATCGTTAACAGGCGTAGCACTTATCATAAGATTTATCGATGCTGAGCGTGCTGGATTTGTGTCAATCTCCTTGAGAGTTAAAGTCCAATTCATTACCTGAGTAGAATTATAGTTGGGATTAGGTGTAATACTCAGTGAATCGCCAGCTTCATTCGGTATGACAGTAAATGATGGATTACCAACATCCGCTTTATTAGCCTCCCAAGCTAAATGACTCGACTCAAAAGTATCTCTAAAATCATTCTCATCATTGCCAAGCAAAGCTATTTGATAAATAGTATCTTCCTGTACCTCAATTACAGTATTATTCTGAGGTTGAATGATCACCGGATCATCATTAACGGACTTCACATATATAGGTAAAGTTGTCGTCGAAAATTTTTGTCCATCGGAAACGCATAGCGTCAGAGTCTCTGCACCAGAACTAGATTCGGTGAAACGATTCAGCTTTCCAGTTACACTTAATGATGCATTCAGGCTGGATACCTCTGCCGTAAAATTAGTGGTATCCATAGTGAGGGAACCAGATAAGCAAGAATGAGGACCAGTTTCATCAAAATTTTCACCAATGGGAGCATTTGTAAAACGCCATTGCAAGGAATCTGGAGGGATATCCAAAACGTCGGAAGACACAGCCGTAAGATCAACCGGATTAATACTCCCCTCCTCAAGAAGGCAATATATTAATTTTTCTGCAATATGATCAGGAACTCCAGAAAGATTGCATTCAGAATCGGGAAAATGTGTAAATATTGGTGCATCATTAACCGGATTCACTACTAGAGATATGGTTTGATGAGCCATATACCCCTGAGAGTCAGTTACCTGGAGGGTCATAGTGACGCCCGATGTATTAAAGTTTGCTTCTGGCAAAAACTGTAAATAATCCTCACCAAGTGGCCCGACATTGGTCAAAATATTCAGTGAAAAACCAGTGGTTGAATAAGTCTGTGTAACAATTTCATTCTTTATTAACGACCAAGTAAAATCACCTACAGTTTCACCAAAACCCGCTGCTTGACCATCCCAGTCAGGGTCAATCAAAAATTCGGGTCGCTCTAGAGAAAAAGTAACGCTTACATCTCCTGAAGTGCTGTCCTCATCAATATCCCATGACGTTGAATTATTGAAGGGCGTTGCTGCTAAATCTATAACCGGAGTTGTCCAGCTCGGTATCCATGAGACCACCATTGGGAAATCTACACTGACGCTCCCATCACTGAGGGAAAGAGTAAGACTCAAGCTACCATATGCTCGCAAAGAAGCATTGCCCACTGAAATAGGATTACAGCTAGTTTCTTGCCCACCCGGCCTTGCACTCAGAATTCCTCCTGGAATTATTTCAATATCAGGAGAAGTGAAAATGGAATCATTAAAACTTATTGGATTAATAATACCTGATTTGATACTCCAGATTAAGGCATCGTTATCGTAATCTGTTGCGTAAGAGCTTAAGTCAATACTCATACAACTACCTTCATCTGTACTAATGATAGAAGGTAGACCAGGTGCCAAGGGTAGATCATTCACATTGGTTACCACAAAGGTCACCAAAGTAGACGTACATAATCTTTCTCCACTCTCCCAGCCGTTACCCAGATCGCAGAGTGCCATAAATTTCTGAATTTCTCCGGTGGTATTAGTGACCGGTATCACTGATAATTCACTATTATTTTGAATATTAAAAACACCCAAGGAAGTCACTGTAGTAAGTGCTGCTGAACCTAGAGAATTCTCTGAAAACTCACCACCCAGATCTTCAGCAGAAAAATACCATTGCATCAAAGGAATGTTATCCGGATTTCCACCTGGCCCATCTGAATCTATCAAAGCTTCTTCTGCATCGAAAGCATACGGAGAAAGGTCTTCAATGTAATTAGGGTCATCCTCACTTATGTAAATCGTATCTAAGCCTGCAATAGTTGGATGCTGATTCTCTCCCAAAACCTCTACTCTAATTGCCCGCTGTGTGGCTACCGCAACATCCTGGTCTAATAGGTGAAGTCTTAAATTTGTGGCTTTGAACTGAAAACCAGTTACACCAAGACCTCTACTCAAACACAAAATATCATCAAACTCTGGATCAGGATCTCCAAGCTTCGTAGTAGAACCTGGACAACCCAATGTAATAATATCTGAATCATCAGTTATAAAGTCGGGATGAGACCAATAAATTAAAGAACTGCCCGGATTACCAGTAGTAGGGTAAGTGAAGTCACGCGCATCATTTTCCCAAGTCTCTAAATCTATCTTTCTTATAGATTCCGATACCGCCATTGTTATTGTGTCACTACTAACCTCCTCAGTCGCTCCGGGAGACTCAAGGATCGTTATTTGAGGCGCATCATTAACGGGCGAAACAGTAAAAGTTAAGATTTGGGTAGCAGGAGTTGCTGTGGGCGTATCGCCTATATGATGAAGCAATAACTCCACTGCAAAAGTACCGTAAACATCAGGAGCAGTAGATATGTAAAGCAAGTCATCAATCGCATTTAGTTGATTCGGATTATCTGCCGCGGTAGGAACTGTATCAGGACCTGTAGATGTAGTACTTATGTCGGGATTCGCCCCTCCCAAGGCAATGCGAGCATTCAAGCCATCTATTTGATTACGGTTTTGAAGATAGGCCCTAAAACTTGTGGGATACTGAACGTCTATTGAAAATAGCGTCGTAGGTTCTGCCAACCTTACTGACCATTGTAAATTTTGATCGAATTCTTGCTCAC
>CAZYUV010000165.1:0-7564 GCA_964650625.1 uncultured bacterium | reverse complement strand
TTTACATCAGACTCTTCTGACAATACTATTTCATTAATAGCCTTTACTACCGAGTTATCAGTTCCAGGTATCCAAGGAATTGTACAAGGTGCGACATGAGCTTGTACACTTTTAACCAGAGACATAAAATCCCACACTGCATACACATGATGGCTCATGAATAAAGATAAAGAACGTTCGTCAGTGAGTGCTGAAAAAATGGGGTGTTCATGTACTTGTTTCATTAATCTTCTAACCTCGCGGTCAGGAGTAAATTCTTTAGGTTTGTTGGATCTAAAAATATTCATCATAATGAGCACCGTTATTACAGTGTTAGTTGATTTTTAAGACTTTATATACTAAAAACCTGTAAGTTTAAATGATTGAACCAATCTGGCAGTTTAACTCGGTTTCACAATTAAGTTAATCAGTTTACCTTTAACAAAAATTTGTTTTATTATTTGCATACCTTCCAGTTGCTTCTGAATTTTGCCAGAATCTAAAGCTATACTAAGAACCTGTTCTTGCGTTGAACTTGCCGATACGATTATTTCATCTCTTCGTTTGCCGTTGATCATAACGGCCATTTTGATTTCGTCTAGTTGTAAAAACTGATTATTATGCTGGGGAAAACTTTGTTTAAAAATACTTTCTTGTTCGCCGCTACGTTGCCACCATTCTTCACAGAAATGAGGCATAAAGGGACTCAAAAGCACAAGAAAGGTTTTGAGCGTTTCCTGTAAGAGATTATTATTAATTGTTTCAATAGATGAATCTTTTTCATAATCTGAAATAGCGTTGTAAAGCTCCATTAACCTAGCAATAGATGTGTTAAACATGAAGCGCTGGGTATCTTGATTTATGCCTCTGATGGAATTATGTAAAACATACAGCAATTTTTTGTCAGCAGATGAATAGGTCTGAGTTGATAAATCACTGGATAAGAGTTCAGTTTTTTCTTCCATGAGTCGAGCACATCGTTCTGCGAATCTTGAAGCTGACTTGAACCCACCCTCGCTCCAAGGTCCTCCTTCAACGTAATTAAAGCCGAAGCATAGATATAATCGCAGAATATCGCTTCCAAACTTTTCCACATATTCATCTGGGGAGATGGCGTTTCCTTTTGATTTACTCATTTTTTGCATGTCAGTTCCAAGTATCATGCCTTGATGAGTTAAAGATTTGAATGGTTCCTCACTAGGCGTATAACCTAAATCATGCATTACCATATTTATAAATCTTGCATATAAAAGGTGCATGCAGGCGTGTTCAGGGCCGCCAACATACTTGTCTACTGGCTGCATTTTATTAGTAATTTCTTTACTGAAAGCTTCTTTTTTATTGTGAGCATCTGGATATCTCAAGTAATACCAACTTGAACATACAAAAGTATCTAAAGTATCAACTTCCCGAGTTGCTGGACCACCACATTCAGGACAGGTAGTGTGATAAAACTCTTCGCAGTAACGTAAGGGAGATTCCCCAGTAGGATTGAACTCAACATTTTCAGGCAATAAAACGGGTAACTGATTGTCAGGTACTAAAACTTCTCCACATTTAGGGCAATTTATAATTGGAATTGGAGCCCCCCAATAACGCTGACGACTTACCAACCAATCTCTTAACCTGAAGTTTACCTGACTTTCACCTTTGCCTTCGGATACCAGGTCATCAGTAATTTTAGTTTTCATTTCCACTGAATGCATTCCATTATATTTTCCAGAATTTACAACTTTACCTTCTTCAGTGTAAGCAGATATTAGAGTAGCAGACGGATCAGTACCAGGTTCCTCTATAACCTTTAAACAAGGGAGATTAAATGCTTTAGCAAAGTCAAAATCGCGTTCATCATGACCAGGAACTCCCATTACGATACCGGTACCGTAAGTAAGCAAAACATAATCACTAATCCATACAGGGACTTTTTGACCATTTACTGGATTCACGGCATAAGCTCCTGTAAACACTCCTGTTTTTTCTTTGGCAGTAGATAAACGATCAACCTCTTTCATTTTTGTAGTCTGCTCAATGTATTCTTCAACAGATTTACGTTGTTCCCCAGTAGTTATTTCTAAGACTTTTTTATGTTCTGGAGCAAAAGTTACATAGGTAACGCCGAAAAGAGTATCTGGGCGAGTAGTAAATACTTTGAAAGTCCAATCCTGACCTTCCATTTCAAATTCGATTTCGGTGCCTTCACTCCGACCAATCCAATTAGATTGCATAGCAACTGTCTTACTTGGCCAATCAAGAGTATCTAAATTGTCCAAAAGTTTTTGTGAATAATCAGTTATCTTAAAAAACCATTGAGCTAGATTTTTTTGAACTACTTCATAGCCGGTGCGCTCATCCTTACCATCAACCACCTGTTCATTAGCTAGTACTGTATTTAAGCCTGGACACCAGTTAACAGGAGCTTCTTTTTTGTAAGCAAAACCATTTTTATACAGCGTGGAGAAAATCCATTGAGTCCACTTGTAATAATCTGGTTTGGAAGTATCCACTTTGTAATTAAAATCGTAGCTAACTCCCATTTTTTCAAACTGTTCTAGCATGTAACTAACATTTTTTGTTGTAGAGATATCGGGGTGAATTCCATGTTTGATCGCATAATTTTCCGCAGGTAGACCAAAGGCGTCAAAACCCATGGGAAAGAAAACATTTTTCCCCTGCATTCGTTGATAACGTACCCAAGTATCCATAAGTCCATACTGGTACCAGTGACCCATATGCAATCGATCACCAGATGGATAAGGAAACATCACCAAAACGTAATATTTATCTTCCATGGTGTTTACATCCACAGTATTGGATTCGTCACTGGACCAGTTGCTGCGCCATTTGGCCTCATTGGCAATAAAATCGAAACTCATGGGTACTCCTCAACAAAATAGCGGTCAGTGTATCAAACACTGATTTTCTGGGATAGTGTATATATGTAACAAAGATTCTAGATACTTAGTATTTCTTTGATTTTTCATTGTGTTAAACAAGGTGTATTAAATTATTCAGCACAGCTCTTGCAACAAAGTTCTAAATAAGGCGTAAGTATTGATGGATTGACTTTTATGAATACGGCTTTTCAAAAATACAAAGCACTTATTTTGTTTCTTTTAACAATGGTGGGAAATGTATTTGCTCATCCGGATTGGCAAGGGATTTCTAATAATCAATCTTCAGGTGAAGCTATTCAAAAATCTACAGAAAGCGCATTATCAAATCATTTATTTAAGGGTTTGCCAATTTTGACAGACGGTTTATGCAAGAATTACAAAGTACTTAATAATAAAGGTTATGTAGTAGGGTTTTGCGACTCTAAAAATTTAGCTTTGTGGTCAGCTTATCGTTTATTCAAACTAGATAGCTTGGTATCTCCGCCTAAACGACCGCTTTACAAAGGGGATAAACGAGTAAGTTTAGTCTTAGATTCTAAATTTTATTCGAAAACTGGTTATGATGCTGGGCATTTGGCACCCAATGCGAGCATCTTTAATAGATATGGACGAGATGCTCAGGTAGAGACATTTTTGTTAAGTAATTTTGGCCCACAAACAACTCGACTTAATCGTGGGCCATGGAAGAGTGTTGAATATCGAGTCAATCGCTGGTGGGCGCAGGCTCATGAGGAGCTATGGATTATTACAGGACCAGTTCTTCGAGAAGGCTTGCCACTTCTGAAAAATACTCTGCCTATACCTGAAAAGTACTTCAAAATAATTGTAGATATGAACGCAGAGGAACCGCGAGCTATGGCATTTATTATGCCTAACAAGGATACGATGGGCTCAATAATAGATCAGTTCTTCGATACTAGTTTGCAATCTGAAAATGAGCTTCCTGCATATAGAGGCTTAGGAGAAGATATTCTAGAATTATTTATCACAGTGGAGTTGGAAAACTTTCTAGTCAGTATCGATGAAATTGAAAAGAAGACAGGGTTGGATTTTTACTCAGAATTAAATGACGAGCTGGAATCAGAACTTGAAAAAGGATTATCTAAAAACATTTGGCCAAAGCCTTCTATGAATACTGACCAAGGCTTCACAGATAGTGAATTAGGTTCCGGTACTAAGGGCGAGTAAGATACAATTAATTGGATCGCCTTTAGATTTAGCTTGTGATTCATCATCAATTTTGATCAATAATTCTGCATCTGCTAGTGCATAAATGTGTCCAGACCCGTGAAATTTTACTGGAATTACCTGACCAGCATCATTTAAACGACCTGGAACGAAAGAGGTGTATCCCATTTTTTGCGGTTTTAAATCTTCCGCGAGAACTAATTGAATTGTTTTAGCATGTTGTCGTACCTGCAAGAACGGTTTCACCAGTACAAGAAAACAAGTGAGTGCTGCTACAGGGCTGCCTGGTAAAACAAAAACTCCACGGGTGCCAAAACTTCCATAACTAACTGGTTTTCCAGGTCTCATTTTCACGCCCTCAAAGACGAATTCGACACCAATACGCTTGCAAACCGGCTTTACATAATCAAATTTACCTTTGGAAGCTCCACCTGTAATCAAGACTACATCGTTTTCTTCAAGAGCAAGATGTAAATTCTCCTCAAGAACTTTTGGGTCATCCGGTACAATTCCGTAATCACTGACATTACAATTAAGATCTAGAACGCATGATTTGAGCATTGCTGCATTACTATTTCGAACTTGCGATGGATTTGTTGGTTGATCGATGGCAACCAATTCTTGACCGGTACTTAGAATACCTATTTGTATTGTTTCAAAAACGGGTACATGAGTAATTCCCAAGGCGGCCAAAAGGCCAACATGTGCGGCGTTAAGTTTCTGACCATTGCTAATGATTAGATCGCCTTTGAGGAAGTCTTCACCTTTTCGAAGAATATTTTGATTATCTTTATTTTGAATTCTGACCCGATTTTTATTTAATTGGCAAAATTCCTGACGAACTACTTTAAGCGTATTAGTAGGAATACTTGCTCCAGTCATAATCTGAAAACATTGATTTCCATAAACACTATGACTGTGCAATTGACCAGCAGCGAGAACTCCAACTATCTCATACTGATCGTGACCCTCCTCAGCAATTGCAAAACCATCCATAGCAGATTTATCAAAAGTAGGATAATTTTCAGGTGCTTGTATATTTTTTGCGAGAATATGACCTTTGCAGTTTTCAATTGGTAATTCTTGTATACGCCTTATCCAGCGCGGAGATTCGTTTTTTAATAGATTTGTAACTTCTGTGTAATTCATCATAACTTGCCAGTTTAATTTACAAAACCCCTTAAATGTAAAGCAGTCTGTGTAAAAGTTTTACAGAGCACTTACATTCACCTGACAACATCCTTTTGATTATGAGCCAAAATAGGTTAGTCATCCAAATTAAAGGAGAATCTAAATGGCCTATAAAAACTGTCTCAAATGCAATCGTCAGTATATGAACAGACGCGATTTTGTGCGGCTTACAGGATTCGTGGGTATTCAAAAACTAGATAGAAATAAACATAACAATAATGCGCTGGAACTGAGGAATTGTTCTTGTGGTAGTACCTTGGCGCACGCGTGGCAACTTAACCCTGGACGAAGTCTGAAAAAATTAAGGAGGATACTATGAAGTTAAATGGTCTTTTAGCATTAGCATTTTTGATTATGATTGTCGTAATTGAATCAAATCCATTTGTAAATAGGGATACGATTAGTCAAATTGTTAAAAACCGAAGTAAATCGGTGGTCAATGTGAGTGCTAAATTTAGAAAAAATATAGGTAATCATCAGCGCATACCTGGAATGTTTGGGTATTTATTCCGTCATCCAGAGCGACCGCGTGTCAGAGCAGGAGAAGGAAGTGGGGTAATTACTAGTCAGGATGGTTTTATTCTTACTAACAACCATGTTGTAAATGGTGCTGATGAAATCGTTGTGACCTTGTCCGATGGTCGTAAATTTAATGCTGTGCTGGATAATGAAAACCCCTTAGTTGATTTAGCTCTTCTGAAAATTGAAGATGGATCTTTTAATGGTAAACTAAGCTCTGATTACGTAGCACTGTTGGGCGATTCGGATGATTTGAACGTGGGTGAATGGGTCATAGCCATAGGTTCACCATTTAGTTTAGAAGGTACTGTTACAGCTGGGATTGTGTCAGCAAAGGGACGAAATCTTGGAAAAGCTAAAAGTCATAATTATGGAAACCTTATTCAAACGGATGCTTCGATAAATCCAGGGAATAGTGGCGGCCCTTTGTTAAATCTTGACGGAGAAGTAGTAGGTATTAACACTGCTATAAATCCGAACGGGCAAGGCTTAGGATTTTCAATTCCAATTAATATGGCTCGACGAATGATCTCAGATGTAGAGCAGTTTGGAGAAATTCAACAGTCATGGCTTGGAGTAGCCGTACAGGATGTTACCCAAAATCTAGCTGTTTATCTTGGCTTAGATTTACCGAAAGGTGCATTAATTCAGAAAGTAATTAAAAAGACACCTGCTCAAAAAGCAGGTTTGATTGCGGGTGATGTAATAATGAAAATTAATGATCTTGAAGTTAAAGATAAAGATCAGTTGATCTACAGAATTCAGGAAATTCCGGTAGGACAAACTATCAAACTGGAAGTCAGTCGACGAGGTAAAATAATTGAGTTAAAAGCGGAGCTTGCAGAAAAACAAAAATATAGAAAACTAAGCCGAATGCAGAATAAGTCAGGTATCTCTGTTGTTACTATTACCGAAGAAGCTCGAGAGCGCCTCGGATTGCTCTCCGAAACCAAGGGAGTCTTAGTTAAGAACGTCAGACCTGCAAGTATTGCGGATAGAGTTGGATTTCAAAAAGATGACGTTATTTTACAGATTAATCAAGTCGCAATTACTAGTATATCGAGGTTGAAAAATTTAATGGCCCAATATTTTAGGGACGAATCTTCAGGATTATTGGCCATGGTAATTCGAGGTGGAAATATTAAATATTTAGAATTAAATAGGGAGAGGTCTTAACTGTAATTTTAAGCTAAAGAAGTTAAAATATCGTATTTGAGTTAACTTTCAATACGGTATTAAGTCGGAATTGTGAGCCATCAAAAAAGATTGAAGCACCCTCCAATTGACTAACAGATTCAGGAAATAACTCTAGATCAATATTTGGCAAGCATGCTAAAACTAACATTTCAACAGTGCCTGCGTGAGAAATGAACAGTGCTCGACTATTTGACTTCATATTTGAGATGCAGGCTCGTATAAATAACTCGTATTTTTGTTGACACTGAGTAACTTCGGAATATAGTTCTAGGGAATTTTGAAAAGCTTTGAAGCCTGCAGAGTAGGGGGTGATAGTTTGCACATTCTCCGGTAAGAAACCCAAGATTTCATTAGTTTCAGTTATGGCAGAGCCCAATGCAATAGCGGTTTCCATGGCGCGTTGAATGGGGCTTGTTACAACAAGGTCAAAGGGATTCTCATTTTGTAATTTGGCTAACCGAACACCTGCATTACTCAAGTGCTTACTATTTCCTTGAATACTATGACGACGAATTTGAACTTCAATCATGATTGTAGCAGTATAATAAATTGATATGCGTTGGTCAGTGATTCTTATTTTAATATGTCTATTTTTC
>CAZYUV010000164.1:0-7590 GCA_964650625.1 uncultured bacterium | reverse complement strand
TTTTACCAGACCAGCATCTTCTACCATATCTTTATCCCACTGACAAACTACCCTGTTATTCATACGCGCGGGCTCTAGAGGAACCAGTCGTTTGATAGGTAAAGATGAAATCAGCATACCGCCTACATGTACTGAAAGATGTCTGGGAACTCCTCTGATTTCTTTTACCATTTGTGTGAAATGATTCCAGCGTGGAGTATTAAGATACTCCTTGAAGTCTGCCATTATCTCAAGATCATTAAATGCATCATGATCTCTAGAGTTTTTAAGAGTTTTAGAAAGTCGATCGAGTATATTATCAGGAATCTTAAAGACTTTTCCTACTTCTCTAATGGCATTACGCATACGAAAGGTAACAAAAGTACAGACCATGGCTACATTCTCACTACCGTAACGCTCATAGACATATTGAATGACCTGCTCACGGTCGGGTCTTCCTGTACCTGGAGTAGATGCAAAATCTAGATCAATGTCGGGACTTGTCTCTGTTTTTTCATTTAAAAAACGACCAAAGTATAAATCATATTTAATTGGGTCAATGGGAGTTATATCTAAAAGATAAGCAACCAGTGAATTTGCAGCCGAACCCCTGCCTTGGCATCGTACACCAGAACGCAATGCATATTGAACAATATCCCATACTACTAAAAAATAACCAGTGAGTTGTTTTACTTCGATTAAATTCAACTCTTCATTCATTCTTTGACGAGCCACTTGGCGTCCATCTTTGAACTTACGCTTTATACCATGCTCACAAAGCAAGCGTAGATAGCTATGTGTAGTGTGAGGCTTTGGAACTTCGAATTCAGGGAATCGATAAGCGCTAAAATCTAAATTTAAGTTGCAGCGATTTGAGATTTTAACAGTATTGACAATGGCTTTGGGTAGATCTCTGAAAAGCTCGATCATTTCTTGAGGAGATTTTAAGTAGCGCTCCCAGTTGAGTTGACGTAGTTGCCCTTCTTCGTAAATAGTACGGTGCTCCTCGATAGAATATAATACGTCGAGTAAACGTGCTCTTTGCTGATCATGATAGAGAACATGATTGCTAGCTATGTAATCAATATTGAAAAAATCAGCGAGTTTTAGAGCCATTTCAATAATGGAGTCATCATCCATTTGTCTGAAGCGATTCAATTCAATAAAAATTTTTGATGAACTGAAGCAGCACATATACTTTTCTAGAATTCTGCAGGCAGCATTCCAATTTCCTCTTTTCAGATAGGATCCTAATTGGCTGAACCGACCACCTATCAGAACGGTCCAGTTGCCCGAAAACTCTGCTAAACTATCCCAATCAATGAGACTTTTGCCTTTCTCACAATTTAAACGGGCCCTGCTAATAATTTCGCAGAGCCTGGAGTAGCCTTCCAAATTTTCGCAAAGCAATACGCATTGTTCGTTATTTTCAAGCTGTAATTGTGTACCCAGAATGGGTTTAATACCAAGTCCTTTGCATTCTTTGTAAAAATCCATTGCTCCGTATAAAGCACATTGATCGCTTATGGCGAGAGCTTTGTAACCAAGCGAGTGAGCCTTTCCTACAAGTTCTGAAGGACTTGAAGAGGCCTGTAGAAAGCTAAAATAACTTTGTGTATGTAACTCTACAAAATCCATGATTTAATGAAATCTCTGTTGATACCAGCATTGATCGTTGAGGTCTTGAAATACATCAATTTCAAAACCATCTTTCAGTAGTAGACGATAATATTGTCTATCCATCATTTGAGGCTCCCACCAGAAGCTTTTCAGGCGCCATTGTTTCAAAAGGCTGTAGACTTCACGCTGACGTCCTCTCAAGAATAAACTGACCGGTTCACCAAATTCATCTACTTGTAATTTGATAGGTTTAGGTCTTAAAAGCGGTTTTAGTTTATGACTTTTTGTTGAATAGCTATTTTCAGTTTCAGGCTTATACTTTTTGATGGGTAAACTTTTTGATCTGGCTTTGTGATTATCAAGATATAAACCTAGAGCATAGCGTCGTTCAGGTAATATGGAATTGATTTGAACTGGCAGTGTTTTATATATACGTAAACCTCGTAAAGACATGAGTTCGAGCCAGAGATTCAAATGATTTCCAAATCGTTGTTGTGAACCAGGAATAGTCTTCATGAGTGTGGGCTGACGACTGTAATCTTGAACCAAATTACTTAGCAAAACCTGAAAATGTTGAATAGGATGAGTAAGGTTTGTAGAGAACAGGCGCAGTTTTAGAAGTCGCTGAATTTGGTGATAGTGGTTGACTGCTTCATTAAAATGCAGAATTAATTGTAAGGATTCAGATTTTTCTGGGAATAATCTTACAAATAGATGGTGAAACTTATAACGGGAATCTCTTAGATCTTGCAATAAAGGCTCTAGTATTTCTTGAATTGAATGTATTAGTTGTGAGGCTCCTGTTAGTTCGTATTCCATGAATCTATGTGAGGCCAAAATACGGATACGCTGTACAGGTTTGATGGGCCGCTCATCTTTTCCATTACTGAATAACTTTAGTAGACGACCCTGCTCTCCAAATTGCTGAACAAGTTTAGATTTGGCAATCTTATGTATCTGACGTAATTGATTCAGACCTAAGATGTGTAAACGTTTCTGAATTGACTCTTCTAAAGGTAATTGAGAGATCTTAAAGTCCTTTACGAAGTGTTGTGAATTTTCTGAAGTAACCATGCAGAGTCCATTTTTCATGCGAAATACATATTTGTAGGTGCTTGGTTTAGGTTGATACTGTACAGCAAGTCGAGCGACTAGTTTATTTTCTGCTATACCTATGCGTAGAGGAATATTAAAGCAATTTTCAATAGATTGATGGATTCTACAGGCAAGTTTCCAGATTTTTTCAGGATCGGAGTATCTACTCAATTCCAGATAAGCTATTCCCAAAGAATTTATTTCTACTTTGGGAGAAAAACTTTCTAGTAACTGCAGCAGGGCTTCATTGAGACCCCAGAAATCAGCTGGTTCAAATACGCGAAATACTGCTCCCCTACATTTTTTACGTGCACTACGTTCTTGCATTCCACGATAGATGCCCCAACTCCTTGCTTTTGGACAAGCTTGCAATACAGATAAGCCTCCAGGAATTTTTTGAGCACTTTGATTTGAGCTGTATTGCTCTTGGCACCATAAGCTGCGTACCAATTCATGATCTTCAATGCTTACGGGAAATGACAGCTGTCTGAGTTCATCGAGACTGTTTATAAAAGGACGATCAAAAAATGGTAGAAAAAGTTCTTCATTAAAATCTATAGGGGCTGCAAGGTGTTGATTAAGAGCTTTATCATTATGCTTTAAATGACTCAGTAAGATGAGAGGTTGATTATTTTCGATAGGGTCTCGACTTAAACTGGTACGCACCAGAAACCCAGGTAGATAAACACATGCAAGCATAATAATATACTTACCGACAATATACCGACACAACAAGTAAAGATTTTAATTAATCCTTACTAAAATTAGTTTTTTATACTGAGAGAATTACCGACACATTGAAGTTTTTAGAAACTTTTTAGCATCGATTTTAAATCAGGGACTGTTAATGCTTTTTTGGGTTTGTTCGGCAAGAAGATTACCTCAACAAACTCCTTATTGGCATAATCATTGTTTAGAAGCGTGACCTTGTGGGAAGAGCCATCAGATGTCTTAAATAAAGCTCTGCGATTACTCTGATGCTCGATTTGCGCTTTAGTCAATTTTCCATGACGTAATATTCGGTAAAATCCATAGGTTCTGAAGATGCCCAGTATGACAAAGAATAGTCCAATTATGGGGAATATTGATGCAATAAAATATACCACTGGTGAAAGCTTGCCACTCTTCATACCTTCAACTCTAGACACTTTAGGATTATGTTTTATAAAGATTACTGGGACTTGTGAACCGGCTTTAAGTTTATTTGTCCCATGAGTGCCATAGGACCGACTGCGATAGATTGTCTTTTGGTAATTAAATTCATAGATGACTTCTACAACAGTTTGATTATCTATACTGGCATTGGTCTTGCGGGTATCAATTACGATCCCTTGGGTTTGCTTGGCACTGGTTGGCTTAAAATCTATTGCATTGTAATGACTGGTAACGAAAAAGACTGTAAAGAAAAGTCCTCCAAACAATGCAAAAGTAATTCCGACAATAGTGAAGGTGTTCCATAGAAACTTTTTTGTAATTAATCCCATAGAAACTTTTCTAGGGGCCGGTTTGTTAAGTTCTGGTAGCATAATATGCGGAGTCTAATTTATTGTTCGGTCGAAGTCAAAGTGGTGCTCAGTAATCATAAGATTTAGATCTTCCTGAGTAAATCTAAAGCTGAGACTACAGCACCCTCAACTCTTTCTCCTGGACACCAGTCTCCCACTGCGGCAAGGCCCATTTTTTGATCGTAATAACTAAGCTGTTGAGCCGCTATTGATGTCTTGGCATAACGCCATCGGTGTGCGTGTAACTCAGACACCTGTGACGGATGGATTTTGCATAGACTAGCCATAGTTTCAATGCACCATGGTTTCATATCTCGGTCGAAATTATCTGCTGAAAAAGATGATTCGAGATGCATGACGAAAGCAGGTATATGTTGGCTGCGACCAGGTTTTGAATGATTCATTGCCATCCAGCTAACGGCATGATTTTTGACTATAGCTGCGTCCCAACCGAGATCAACATCTTCCTTCAATCTTACAAAAAAAGCTAGGCAAGGTTGCATTTCAACTCGCGAGAGATCGTTAATGAAACTACAGTCGTTGGGAAGTATCTTGACCGCCTGCGGTGCAGGAAGCGTATTAATCACAAGATCAAAAAAACCATAGTCTTTCTGATCGCTAACTAGTTCCCAGTGTTCGTGATGACCTCGAATCGAATCTATCTTGGCAAGATAATGAACTTCCACGCTTTCGAGCAGATGCTTACAAAGAGAATTCATCGAGGGTGAGGCCACGTAATGTTCATCATTCCATTCATCCAGAACCCAATTATCGTTTTCAAAAATTGCCAGTCTAGGTCGCCAGTTACGAATGACTCCGTCTCTGATTAGTGGCTCTGCCAACTGAGCAAAAAGCTCATCACGAATGGTGAAGAATTGAGCGCCATGGTCAACTTTCCAATCGTCTGTTCGACGAGTTGCCATGCGACCTCCAGCACCCCTAGATTTTTCAAAAACTTTCACCTTGTATTTGTGCTTAAGACGACTGGCGAGGCAAGCGCCAGCGATTCCGGCTCCAATGATTGCAATTCTCATCTACCGACCTTCTGACCAAAGCTTTTCGAATTCGCCATAGCCTTCTTCGGCTAGTCTCCTTACAGAAATAAATCTCAAAGCAGCCGAATTAATACAATATCGTAAACCGGTGGGTGCAGGGCCGTCAGTGAATAGATGCCCGAGGTGTGAATCTGCATGTTTACTGCGGACTTCAACTCTTTTCATAAATAATTTGAAATCTTTTTTTTCCACTATATTATCAGGGACTAGTGGTGTGTAAAAACTTGGCCATCCGCTACCAGACTTGTATTTGTGAAAAGAGGCAAATAGAGGCTCTCCACTTACAATGTCCACATAAATGCCCTCTTCCACATTGTCATAAAATTCGTTGCTGAAAGAAGGTTCTGTACCATCCTCCTGAGTGATCTTGTATTGCGTATCAGAGAGCTTCTGCTCAACAATCTCATTACTGGGACGGCTATACTTTGCTCTACTCATGTGTTCACGGACAGCAGACTGTACATCTTCGTCACTTGGGGCTTTGGACCGATTTGACCATGTGCTTTCAAGAAAAGCTTCTCTCCCCGAACCCTTCTTATATCGATTATAATGCTGGGGGTTTTTCTGGTAATAATCCTGGTGGTATTCTTCTGCTGGGTAAAAATTCTTGTAAGGTATAATTTCCACCACTATGGGACTCGAGAAACGCTCTGACTCTTCCAGTGCCTTTTTAGACTCTTTGATTGTATCCTTCTCTTCATCATTTGTATAATAAATGGCGGGTGAATAATGGAACCCACGGTCCGCAAATTGACCACCCGAATCTGTAGGATTAACTTGTTTCCAATAATGATCTATGATCTCACGGAAGCTTATAATTTTCGGATCGTAGAAAATCTGGACGGCTTCGCGATGTCCGGTTCGTCCGTAAGCCACATCTTTGTATTCGGGATCTACCTCGTTGCCCCCGGAGTAGCCGCTGACAACTGCTTCAACCCCTTGGAGAGATTCATAAGGTTGTTCCATACACCAGAAACAGCCGCCAGCTAAGGTTGCTGTTGAAAAAGCTTTCAATCTTTCAGGAATCACAAATTTTTGTTCTTTTGGTGACATAGTACGACTTCCTCCAAACCAAGTGTCCGAACTGAAGCCGATCATTAACATTGCACCACTGAGGAACAGTAAGATGCTTCGTAAGATTCGGACCACGCGATCTCCTAATTAATTGCCTAAATAAATCAGCATTCCATGGTCCATATTCTATTACCAGTAATGGTCCAGTACGAGACTACAATGTTACAAATTCAAATCATATCGTTTCATGAAGCTAAAAATATTTGATACACTCTAGATTCTATGAATAAAACACCATATACGCCGTCAGACGTAGCGCGCATGGTCAAGGTTGGCCATAAACAATTTGAAAACGAAGCTCAGGTAAAGTCTATTCTGGGGCAAGATGGAGTGGCTATACGACTTGCATCCTGGGAACCTTATCTATCAAATAGAGATACTGTTCGAGGAACCGTATTGATGTTAAATGGCTTTACTGAGTTTATTGAAAAGTACAGTGAAGTAGTTCAGGAATTTCGTGAACGAAATTACCACGTTGTCTCGTTTGATTGGCGCGGACAGGGTCTTTCTAGGCGCTTTTTGGAAGATAGACAAAAAGGTTATGTAGATAGTTTTTCCAAAATGGTAGCTGATGCTACAGAGATTTACGATTCTTTCGTAAGACCCCTCCCCAGACCTCATATTTTATTTGGACATTCAATGGGAGGTTGCGTGGGCATGCGGGTTTTACAAAAAACTAATTCAACCTTTAACTACGCTATATTATCAGCGCCAATGTTTGGATGGGATTATCCCGCTGTAGTTGCACAATTTGCGGCTACTTGCATGATGTGGGCTGGACGAGGCAAAGAATATGCTATGGGTGTTGGTCCTCCGGGTCCTGATAGCGAAATGGAAGCGAATATTTATGACCGTTTGACTTCTGATTATATGCGGATTAAAAGAATTTGTAAGTACTACCGGGCGGAGCCTAGATTTTGGATGGGTGGTCCTACCTGGAAGTGGGTTTTCGAGGGTGCCAAGCACATGCGAAGAGTAATGAATCCAACGAATATGGACAAATTATCGGTTCCAACTCTCCTGGTTAGTCCTTTGGATGACAAAATTGTTGACCCGAAATACCATCAGGATGCTTCAAACTTATCAAGAAAAATTACTCTTGTAAAAGTTCCTGGTTGCAAGCATGAAATCCTTATGGAAACCGATCCTCTTAGAGAAATTTTCTGGGATAATTTTGATCAATTTGTGAATGACGAACCCCGTAGCCCCTAATTGTCTGTGCCCACTTTGTCATGCAAAAGATTTGATTGTTTATCACATTG
>CAZYUV010000163.1:0-7618 GCA_964650625.1 uncultured bacterium | reverse complement strand
TTATCAAGGGGTTGCTGTGGTCTTTATTGCTCAAGTCTTCGGGTACTCACTGAGTACTGGTGACTTGGTCAGTATCGTACTTATGGCCACTTTGGCATCTGTTGGCGCTGCCGGTGTACCAGGAGCAGGCATGATTACCCTCGTAATGGTACTAGATACTGTTAATCCTGAATTAGTTGCAGGAGTTGCTTTGGTAATGGGAGTTGACCGTTTTCTAGACATGGTTAGAACTGCTGTCAACGTGACGGGAGACAGTACGGCATGCTGCTTGATGGATTGGTTTAATAGAGGACCTAAAGCAAAAGAAGCTGCAAATGGCTAGCCCTTAAAAAACCAATACATGACAGGTAATATTACAGCTGAAGCAGCATCCAATACGGTTCTGATCTCATGCATCGCTACGAAAATAACCGCAGGCATGACAAATAGAAGGTAAGCAAACTCTTGATTCATTTTACTATTTGCGTTGCTGAATTCTCCATTTTGAAAATGGATTAGATCCTTCAAGTCTTCCCATACCAATGCATCTTCAGACGTATTATTTCCGTGAAACAATAAGACTTTTTGATTAGGAATAATAAGTGAATCTGAAAACCGTATGACATTTAAAGTAATCCCTGAACAGCTACCTGTAAAGACTGCTGCAGACATCCAATGGTTATAACCATTGGCCCTGCCTATCTTTCCCAAGGAAATTTCTCCCTCCCTTAAGACAGAGCAATACTTTTCATAAGTACAAAATCGCCAGTACAATATCAAAAATAGAAGACACAATAGATAACAGCAATCATAGAAGTTCTGACTAAGCACTTGCGATGACATTCCATCAATTCTACTAACAAAAGGGTCATCAACTCGAAATTCGACTTGCACATTCGTTTGATCTAAAGAGCGGAATTTACCATCTACGTCATTAACAAAGTTTTCGCCCTCAAAAGACTCTCCATTATGTTCAAACATATAAGAAATCTTTGCGATTCCATAATCTTCGCCAGAAGAATACAGAACTTCAGTTACTTTTGCCGTGGTGAAAGCTAATTGACCTCTAAAGAGAATTCGTTCTTCCATTAATTGGATTCCACCCAAGGGTAGAAGAGATAAAATTAAAGAAAAACAGATCATAAAAAAAAGTGCGCAGTGACTTTGCAGCAAAAGTTGCATTTTGGCAGACGAGCTCAGCTCGCGAGACTTAATACTCAGTCGCTCGAAATCTAACCACTGCTGATGGGAACCCATTTTAAATCGTAAGGGAGAAATCCCCTCAAGAGCATTTAAAGGACTAGCTTTTTCATTCTTGGAGTCACTGTCAGAATCCTCCAAGATTACCGCCAGTTCTTTGTTATCACAGAACATAGGAATGGGCGGTAACTGTTCAAAATGAGCACTTATAATCTGTTTAACAGAGTTATAAATCTGTGGTTGGTTAATCTCTGATAGCAAAGGTTTAATCTTATTATTTAATGCTACATCGCTTATAAAATGAGTCTTGCGGTAAGTTATTTTTTCTGACTTTATATCATCATAAATTCGCAAAAAACGCCGCCGACTTATTTTAAGTAAACTCAACAGTTTTGACAGACATTTAGTTTCCTCTGGTGACCAATGTGAATCGGTCAAAACCTCAATCAAATAAATCTTGAGAATTTTCTCATAAACATTCTGAAAACCATTAGCTTTCTCAATTTTCGAATAATCCAAGCCTAGAAATTGCCTAACAGCCAACAAGGTCGAATCTTCACGTGCATGCCCATCAAGCATACGCTGAAGTTCTAAATAGAATGAGATTCCTTCGAAGGCTCCAGGCTGATAGCCCCGCTTTTCTACTTCTGATTTAGCTAAACCGTTTACTTTGGAGTACCGTTCAGAAGTAACATGAAAGGTCTTGCAAAAAGATCTTATTAAAGCTTTTTCACGAGAAGCAATCTGAAAGTCTGCTAAAATTTCCTCCAAAAATAATTGGAGAATTTCATCCTCGATTTGCATTCTAAATATAATCGAAAAATTAAATTGAGTAAGCTTCCATATTACATTGGAAGTTTACAGCTAATTCGATTTTCTCTAAGAGTTCAAAATCTAAAGTGCTCACACCTCCCAAGTCATGAGTATTCAATCGAACCTCTAAACGATTGTACACATTGGCCCAATCTGGATGATGATTTAATTTCTCCGCCCATATTGCGATTTGACTCATTACACCAAAACAACATACGAAATTACTAAACTCAAAACCTTTTTTAAGGCATCGAGCTTCAGAGTCATAAACCCAGCCCTTGGCCTCTCCAAGTTTTACTTCAATTTCATTATCTGATAGTAGTCTTGCACTCATTTTATGCCTCCCCAGGCTTTAAACCTAGTTCTGTCCATTGCTCCGCAGGAACATTGGTGGGTGAATTATCTAAAAGGTATCGATTTGATGAAGCATTTGGAAACGCAATCACATCGCGCATATTATCAAGCTGAAGCAGAGTCATGACAAGTCTAGCCAGCCCCAAAGCAATACCGCCATGCGGTGGCGCACCATATCTTAAGCTCTCCAAGAAAAAACCAAATCTCTCGTGAGCGTCTTCTTTACTAAAACCGATTGCGTCAAAAACTTTTTGCTGAATTTCAGCCTTGTGAATTCTAATCGAACCACTACCCAGTTCGACTCCATTTAAAACAAGGTCGTAAAGTCTTCCATTAATTTTGTTCAACTCACCCGTCTCGAAATATTTCATGTCCTCTTCATATGGCATGGTGAACATATGATGCATTGCTTCCCAGCGTTCTTCATCAGGATTGTACTCAAACAAAGGAAATCTTGTTACCCACAAAAATCGATATTGTCCCTCAGCAATAAAAGGTCCTTCTCCAGGCTCGCGAATACTATCCATTTGTTTTGCAACGTGATTTCTTAAATATCCCAAACCATCGTTAACCACTTTGACTTTGTCTGCCAGAAAGATCACTAAATCGCCTGCCTCAGCTCCCGTGATTTCTAAAAACTGCTGATGATTTTGTGCTGGAATATGTTTCGCTGCACCACCTTGTAAACCCTCTTCAGTTACCTTCACATAAAATATTCCCCTAGCTCGATAGGCCTTAACAAAATCTGAAAATTTATCAATTTGTTTTCGGGAAAATTTAGCACCGCCTGGTACGCTGAATGCTGCAATTCGGCCACCTGACTGCATCACCTCTTGGAACCAATCATATGGACTACCCTCGAGAGCATGGTGGATATCTTTCAACTCCATTCCAAAACGCAAATCGGGCTTATCTAAACCAAAACGAGACACACATTGTGCATAATCAAGTCTAAGAAATGGGGTTTGTAACTTTATACCCAATAGATGCTCAAAAAGATCCGAAAAAATTGCCTCAATCACATTCCAAACATCTTCCTCTTCCACAAAGCTCATTTCCATATCCATTTGAGTATGTACTAATTGACGTTCATTACGGGCATCCTCATCTCGAAAACAACGAGCAAATTGATAGTAGCGATCTAAACCGGAGACCTGTAAAATCTGTTTGTAAATCTGTGGGCTTTGAGGCAAAGCATAGAATTCACCTGGAAATATTCGTGATGGAACCAGAAAGTCTCGAGCACCTTCAGGGGTTGATTTCATTAATTGCGGAGTTTCTACTTCCAAAAAGTCAAAACCACTCATAGTTGTGCGAATCTGCTCTACAACTTTGTGACGAAACTCCATATTGCGTTTCATAAAGTCACGCCTCAAATCCAGATATCGATATCTAAGCCTAAGGTCTTCATTGACTTCATCTTTATCATCTACAACGAAGGGAGGCGTCAGACTTTTATTAAGAACTTTAATATCAGTAACAGTTAGTTCAAATGCACCATTAACTTCCTCTTTACGATCTTTCTCAGGTCGCATGCCTAAGCTACCGCTAACCTTAATACAATCTTCGCGACCAAGTTTGAGATCAGCTAGCAAGTGAGATTCTACATTCAACTGTAACTTTGCATATCGATCTCTAAGAACTACGAAATTAACTCCACCGACCTCACGTAGCCGTTCTACCCAACCACAGAGTGTGATTACTTTACCCTCTAACGCTTCCTGCAATTCCCCTAAATGATGACTGCGTAACATAATGACTCCTGACTGGATTATTTTGATTTTTTCGAAATTCGTTGCAAAGTATTTTCTAGTCTTTCCTGAAAATCTTTGCCAGCGTAACAATTGGCTTGCCCCTGAGCTTCTGAAGATAAGGAACGGTCTACATCGCGAGTTTCATACAATAAAATTTCTTGTCTTAATTGTGAAACCGCAAAAGCACTACTACCTGAATAACTTGAGAGCCAGTCGTTAATTATATTGTCAGCTTCCACTTTATTTTCATAGTCTGTCCAAGCGCCACCCCATTTAAATAAATCCGTACCGCTAAAAAATCGACCACTAAAGAGTAAGTCGCGACTTCGAGTTTCACCCAATCTGCGTCGCAAAAGAGGGTAGGCCGCCATGCCTGGATTAATCCCTAATTTCAAAAAAGGAAATCCTAATTTTGCATCTCTATGTACCAACATCAAATCACAGGCTAGAGCAAGACATAAGCCAGCACCAACGGCAGCTGCATGAACATGTGCAATTGTAACAACAGGTATTGAACGTATTTTCAAAAAACTATGATAATAGTTCATCATAGTAGCAATATTCTCACGTTCGGCTACCTTCGTTCTTTGCTTCAAAAAATCGAAGTCTCCACCGGCAGAAAATGCTTTACCGCGTCCTTGGAGAATCAATGCTTCAAAAGGTAGTTCCGACTCCCAATCAAGACAAAAGTCACAAAGCTTGGAAAACAAATCAGCTGTTTGTAAATCCAGAGGATTTCGAATACTCGGTTGATTTAATTCGACGCTCAGAACCTTGCAATCTCCTCTGTGTACAATTTCTAAGAGTATTACAGAATCAGGACTATTGAAGTCAGGATACTTTTTACTAATCTTATCAACAAAACTCACTGATTAATCCTTCCCTAAATTTTTTACTAATCCAAATAATTTATCTTCTTCAGGATCGTCTTCATTAGTCATAATTTTCTGCAATGAGCTACTCAAAAGATCCTCTTTCTGATCCTCATCTTTGATTGATGAAGCATCAAGTAACTCTTCTCTTAGATTCTTTTCATAAAACTCAAGAAACCATCGTAAATCTGTCTCATTATTCTTCGAAAGAATTCTCTCCATGGGCTCATAGCCTCGACTGCCGCGAACAATTTTTCGTTCTAAGTATTCCTTGATCTCATTGGGTATTTTTTTTACAGTCATTAATAACCTCGACGCATTTTTGTGGACAAACGCAAACATACCAGCCCAAGTGCCGGCATGGAATAAATAAAAGCTACAAAATAACCCTTTAGCACAGCAAACCCAATACCAGCAACGAACATTATTAAGACGAAACTGAATTCATAGGCTTCTCGTTGACTAAGAGAAGCTTGTTTACACCATACCAAAAGTGCGGTCGCACTCGAGAATGTCAATATCGAGCAAATAAATCTCATATCAGTTTGAAAAAAATATGAAATATGATCACTTAGTGAGGGTATCAATGTAAGGTATGGGAGAAGAAAAATAACAATTAAACCTAATGAAAGTATCTCCAATATTACAAAAACAGACTTCATCAATTTACCGGAGCTTTTTGTTTGCACCTGACTCACAATCTGTATTTTCAAAAATAACCTCGATTGATCAATGGTTCTACAAATACTCGGAAGTAAATAGAATGTTAGAATCGTGAATATCTGCGCAAAGAAGTCTGTTAAAAAATGCAGCGAAAGACCTAATATCGCAGGAAACAATAGTAAGTGGCAATCCATAGCCAAGGGTCCTTTTAATGTTCCAGCTAAACTAAATCTGGTATCTCGATCTAAGCTCAAAATCGCATCTCTATTTTCGGTTGCTGCACGAACATCATTCTCTGCCACGCGAAGGCAGTAAGTTTGTAAATGAATTTGCTGAGATCCTACCTGTCTGATTTTAAAAAATGAATATACTGCTGACAGACAGGCTGATAAAGCTAGCATATTAGTTGCATTAAAATTTGAAGTTGTAACAATCTGAACAGGGTCTTGCTGAAAAATATTTAACATCGGAAAAAATGCTGAAATTACATACCAGAATAAAAGTAAAACACTCGCATAAAAAAATGAGCTTTGTCGAGCGCCCACTCTTTGCTTCATATCCAAATAATACTTTTGTATTGATTCATCGTACCAAGAGCTAATCTCAGAAGGTTCTCGTCCAATTAACAATCGATAAAATTCCACATTGCGAACTAACTCACGGTCCATTCCTCGGGGAGCCTTTGAGGCTAGTTTGACAGCAGACCTCCAAAATTTCCGGTATTCTTTACCCTCATAAAATGCCGATTTCAGGCTTGAGCGACGGCCAAGCCGAAAAAATCCATCCACCGAAAGCATCCATCCCAATTTAAATCTACTAAATAGTATTCTACTCAAGATCAAAAAAATGACCCACAATGCCAGCGAGTAGAACCATTGCATAGAAGTAAAGTCTTGGTATTGAAATAAAAATCCCTTGAGTAAAAGATATATGAAAATACATAGACTAAAAATTAAGCCAAAAGAATTCAAAAAAGACGCTATAAAAAGCTGGGATATTAAAAATCCAGGTCTACCCGTTAAGTTAATTTGATAGCGAAGAGCATCCTGAAATGCGAAAAATAGCCAACGAACTCTTAGCCAGATTGAAGACATCTTCATGAATTCTAGGTCCTTCCTTTAAGTGCAGACGATGCAGTGATATACTTAAACGAATTGTAGCACGACCTAATCGACTACGGGTCAAGCGAGAGACTGCTTATGGAACAAACTTATCCGGTATTACCTCTGAGAAATTTTGTTATGTTTCCAGGGCTCCTGACAACCATACAAACAGCGGACCCTTATGTAGAGCGTTTGCTTAAAGGACTTGAGCAGCACAACAGCAAATTTTTGGTCAGTCTTATGATCAAAGATGATGAATATTTTTACCAAACGGCTTGCTTAGTTTTGATGGAAGAGCTAGAGACGGTAGATACAAATACTTTCCAGTTAACTATAAGAGGCCTTGATAAATTTTTTGTAGATCATTGCCCTCTTAGTGACCCAATTATGGTCGGAAAGGGAAAAATAATCAGAGACTATGTCATGGACGAGGAGCAAGCTCACGATGATTCTATGCGCCTCTCTAAATTAATAAAACGGTTTATTTTTCTTAGTCAGGCAAAGCCCGAGGCCATGCTGCAGGCCGTATCCTTTATTACCGATCCCGCGGTATTGAGTAATTTTTGTTGTCACTATTTTTTGGAAAGTCCTTATGAGAAACAAGAATATCTTCAAATTCTTAACATAAATCGGCGTTTGCAGAAAGTTGCAAATAGCCTGGAAGATTTAGTGGAAGAAAAAGTCAAAGAACATAGTCAGGCTGCTCAATTCTTTTAGAGATCAGTCATTTAAAATTCTCAAAAAAAAACAAAACATAGATTCGAATAGGTATTAAAGTGTAGTGGTTCTCATCAGAAATCTTTTGTCTCTGATTTGATCTTGACATGAAAATTATGGGGTGATACATTTACGATCCTTGGTTATGGGTCTATAGCTCAGT
>CAZYUV010000162.1:0-7685 GCA_964650625.1 uncultured bacterium | reverse complement strand
CCAGAACTTTGGCTAACAGCAACAGTATTCCTGTACCTGTAAAATTTCAAGCCGTTAGCTACTCTTCAGTACCTAATAGAACTGCCGAGTTATCCTCGTCAATGACAGTATCTGTGAGATCGACTTCCATTTGCCGAGTTGTTTCCTCATCTCTTTCATAGACCAAATCGCCAGACTCTATTTCTCGGATAGCAAGAACTATATCCTTCTCGCGCATTTTCTTCTCTACTTTTGACTCTACGCCAGCTCTCAACCTTTTAACGCGGTTGATAATCAAATGAGACAAATTGTACTTACCGTCTAGCTCTTTCTGAACACGATCTATATTGAATTCAATCACTCGGAGTTCCTTTCACCGTGAATTTTGGGAGCCTGCAATTTATCATAGTATTCATCAATATTCAAACGCCAAACCCTCTTTTTTTCACTAGAGAGAATTTGACGAATTTCAGATAGAGCTGTTTGAAGCTCATCATTAATGACTAAAAAGTCATAATTGGGGACCATACGCAACTCCATATTTGCATTATGAATCCTGGTTTTAATGACCTCATCAGAATCAGTTGCTCTACCCTTCAACCTTTTACTAAGTTCATCGAAAGTAGGCGTGCTAATAAAAATAAGAATAGCTCTATCAATCTTCCCACGAACTTGCAAGCCACCTTGAACATCAATTTCGAGTAAAACATTCGAACCCATTTCAAGAAAGCGATCCACTTGATCACGAGGAGTACCATAAAAATTTCCGTGTACTTCTGCCCATTCCAAATAAGCATCATCCTCGATATTCTTTTGAAACTCTTCACGGCTTAAAAAGTAATAATCCTCACCGTGCTGCTCGCCGGGTCGCCTCTCGCGAGAAGTATGAGATATCACAAGACCAAAATTGTCCTCTAGATTCCCTAACAACATTTTACATAAGGTAGATTTTCCGCAACCTGAAGGACCGCTCACAACCACCAATAGACCTTTCGATGCTAGTTCCAAACTAATCCTCCTCATCATCTATAGATTCAGGGTCCGGCTGATTCAACAAACCCTTCTGATCCAATCGAGAAGCTATAGTATCTGGATTGATTGCAGACAAAACAACATGCTCACTATCCATGACCACAATGGCACGTGTTTTACGACCATAGGTCGCATCCACCAATAAACCCTTAGTTTTGGCCACCTCTTTGATTCGTTTAACAGGCGCTGAGCCAGGAGAAATTACGGCGACAATTCGACCGGCAATGACAAAATTACCAAAACCTATGTTTAATAAATTTAATCTCATTCAATTCCTTTTACTCTAAATTCTGAACTTGCTCTCTTATCTTCTCCAGCCAAGCCTTCGCCTGCAAAACCAGTTGGGACACTTCAAGTTGACTACTTTTAGAGCCAATTGTATTAATCTCACGATTCAACTCCTGGCACAGAAAATTCCATTCTTTGCCGATCGGACCATCCTTAGCCAAGAGTTCGTAACCTAAATCAAGGTGACTTTTTAAACGAACCAATTCTTCTTCAACATCACTTTTTTCAATTAAAAGAGCCAACTCCATGTGAAGTCTTTGTTCATCTAACTTTTCTTGATCAAAAGCCAGTAATTTTTCCTCGAATTTTTGTTTACATTCATCTCCATAGTTTTCACGAAGAGAGCTTATATTCGAGCAAATTGTCTTAATTTGCCCCAAGTATTCCTGAATTTCCTTCACTAAGCTCAAACCTTCGCGATGTCTTGCTTGACTCAAATCTTTGAACAAAGTGTTTAAGTTTTTTGCCAACTCATCTTCAAGAGCCGCGGGCCATTGAGACTGAACCTTTTCCACCAAAACACCCGGTAATTTGATCATTTCATAAGCACTTGGACTAGAATCACTTAACTTATAAGATTCCTTGATTTCACCCAAATTTGTGATGTAGTCACGGAGTCGGTTATGGTCAACTTCATAACCAACCTCAAACCCCGCATTATCTGCTCGAATATTAAGTTGAATTTTACCTCTATTAAACCAACTCTCTAGCATTTTTCGAATCTTCAAATCAAGCTGCATTGAAGATTTCGGCAGCTGGATATTCATTTCAAGGTAGCGATGATTGATTGAGCGAATTTCTAAGTCAAATCGAGAATTTTGCCAAGTAAAAGTACCCTTGGCAAAGCCTGTCATAGATTTTGACATTTACACTCCTAGCTAGTTGACGGTAGCCTTAGGACTATCCTCGGTTTTTTTGGAGCGATCGGCAGAGCTTTTCGAAGAACTGGATTTCTTCGAAGAATTCTTTAAACTCTTTTTCTTAACCCTTTCAAAATCTTTTTTCACAAAAGCCACTTCTAACACTTCTGAAATGTCTTCCACAATATGAAAATTGATATTACGTTTGATTTCATCGGGAATATCTTCAAGATCTTTTTCGTTATCTCGACATATTATTATATCTTTAATCCCCACTCGATAAGCAGCCAAAGACTTTTCCTTAACTCCCCCTATGGGCATCACTTTACCCTTCAGTGAAATCTCTCCAGTCATTGCAACATCCTTACGAACCTTAATGTCAGCCAACGCTGAAACAGCTGCCGTTGCTATTGTGATACCAGCTGATGGACCATCTTTAGGAATAGCCGCCTCTGGAGCATGAATGTGAATATCTACCTTCTTATGAAAGTCCTTGGCAATACCAAAAATATCTCGATGACGCCGAATATAAGTCACTGCTGCATGACAACTTTCTTTCATTACATCACCTAGATTACCTGTGAGCATAATCTTGCCACTACCCTCAAGCACCTCCACCTCAATGGGCAAAGTCGTGCCGCCAAGCGAGGTAACAGCTAGCCCCATAACAACACCGACCTGATCAACGACTCCTTGCATATCAGGAAGGAATTTACGAACTCCCAAATATTCATTGACTGTTTTTTCAGTGACCTTAACTTGCTTGAATTTCTTTACGGTTACTGAATTTTTAGCTATTTTGCGACAAATTGATCCGATCTTCCTTTCAAGATCTCGGACACCAGCCTCTCTTGTATAACATCGAATTATCTCACTCAAAGCGCCTTTCGAAATATCGACTTCTTTAGCGCTGACCCCGTTTTCTTCCGTTTGCTTAGGAATTAGGTAACGGTCACCTATTTCGATTTTCTCTTCTTCCGTATATCCTGATAGGTTAATCATTTCCATTCTGTCTCTAAGAGGCCCGGGAATTCCACCAATATAATTCGCTGTGGTCAAAAACAAAACTTGGGAGAGATCAAAAGGCACCGCCAAATAGTGATCTCGAAAGTTTTTGTTCTGCTCAGGATCAAGCACTTCTAGTAAAGCCGATGAAGGATCTCCCTTGAAATCTGAACCCGTTTTGTCAATCTCATCTAGAAGAATGACCGGATTCTTGGTACCTACCTGTCGCAGCATTTGAATTATCCTACCGGGAAGAGCGCCTACATAAGTGCGTCTGTGTCCACGGATTTCGGCTTCGTCTCGCATACCCCCCAAAGAAACTCGAGCAAACTTGCGACCTAACGCCTCAGCTACAGACTTTGCCAACGAGGTCTTTCCAACACCAGGAGGGCCTATCAGGCACAGTATAGGACCCTTGATTGATTTTTTAAGTTGGCATACAGCAACAAATTCAGTAATTCTTTCTTTGACCTTTTCTAAACCAAAGTGATCCCGGTCGAGAATTTTTTGAGCCCGAGTCGCATCCAATTTATCACGGGATTTTTTGGTCCAAGGTAATTCACACATAATTTCAAGATAATTACGAATCACTCCACTCTCAGCTGACGAATAAGACATTTTAGAAAATTTATCTAACTCTTTTTCTACCTTCTCCCTGACTTCCTTTGGCATTTTCGCTTTTTCGATAGCCTTCTTAATTTCCTTAACTTCTTGAGCAACCTCATCATTCTCGCCCAACTCCTTCTGGATTGCCTTGATCTGTTCTCTGAGATAATATTCCTTTTGAACTTGTTCCATCTGCTTGCGAACGCGACCACGGATCTTTTTCTCTATGTTCAAAATCTCGATCTCACGGTTGAGAATGTCACAAATCATACTTAAGCGCTCTTCCGCACTGAAAGCTGACAAAACGTTTTGTTTTACCTCTACTTTCAGCTTTAAGTGAGCCACGATTATGTCCGCTAGGCGACCAGGAGACTCTACCGAGTTGGTTACATTGATTATTTCAATAGGGACATTTTTGTTTAATTTAATATATTGCTCAAACTGTGCAATTACATTTCGCATTAAGGCTTGTGTACGAAGATTCTTCTCTTCCTCGTCTTCAAATATTTCCACCTTGGCACGGTAATAATCTTTGGTTTCAGTGTAGTTCTGAACTTTAGCTCTAGCCGTACCCTCTACTAAAATTTTTACAATTCCATCCGGGAGTTTTAGTAACTGCATAATTTCAGCAACGGTGCCTACTTCGTGCAAATCTTCCACTCCGGGGCTATCAGTCTTAGCATGTTTTTGCGAGACGAGTAGTATCTCACGATTTGTTTCCATCGCGACTTCAATAGCTTTAAGGGACAGGCTTCTACCAACGAATAACGGAATAACCATATAAGGAAAAACCACTATCTCTCTTAAAGGAAGAACCGGCAACTCCAGCTCCTTCTCTCGAGGTTTTCTAGCCTCTCGATCTTCAATTACAATAGGAAGATTCTCATCATCCGTCTCAATTGTACGATCTAATTCATCATCATCAAACAGGTCGAGTTCATCATCAAGATCCTCCTCGATAAAATCCTCATCATCCTGTTTGTCTTCGTTATCAAATATATCATCATCAAAATCGGAAGGTTTTTTCTTATCGTCGGACACTATGACTCCTCTCCTGCAAACGCCAATTATCCTAAATCATCTCATCCCTCTTAAGGTAAAATGATCCAGAATTTTGCCAAAGCCATATACAAAGTTATTAAATTAACTCAGTTATGCTTTTGTAAGCGGGATTAACTAACTCTAGAATAAATACTTTCTGAAATAATTACAATCAAAACACTTGATGATTTTGATTCTTTTGTATGGACTATCCGTTCGGTATAAAGGTCTTATGTTCACATGCAATCGACTACCACATTCCGGACATCTACGCTTACCTACGATGTAAAAAACAGTGACTAAAACTAGAGATGCGAACAAACCAATCAGAAGCCAGAATAAGGACTTCTTGCTTAGACCGGTTTGAATAGTTCCTATTTTCACCGTATCACTGGGACCCAATGAATCAGTTTCAGAAGTTTTGTGATTTTTAACTACCAGAAAGTATTCGCTAATTCCTTCGACTAGAACTTTTTGATCGGCCATGTTATGACGGAAATGTAAAATTTTATCCTGAAGAATCCGACGAACATCCACCATTTGAAATGCACCCTGCAATCCATAGCCAGCACTGAAATTAACCTTCCCTTTTTGACTATTTCTTTTCATCTGAAAGTATAGAAGCATGCCCTTTTCCTTGGGCACATTCCTGATGAAATTTGCGAAAGCATTAGTAGAATCTTGCTTAAACAAGCTGAGATCAGACCTAATATCCGTCTTTAGCAAGAAAACTGTCTTGGTATCATCATGAAATTGAGCCGCCATTTCCTGAATAGACTGCTTAGTTTCCTGAGTCAACAAATCAGCATCATCTTGAACATGAATCCAGCCTTCGGCACTCACACATACCAAAGATGCATACCAAGTGAAAAATATAATTAATAAAGTCTTAATCATTTATTTACCGGAATAGAATAATAAAGCATCACAACTAGAACAAGAAGTAACTTCTCCATTGTAACGCACCATTTCAAAAGTACGGTTAGGAATCTGCATTCCACAACGAGGACAATTATTACTACCTATGTCGAACAAAACCTTAACAGTGGCATTTTTTGATCTCTGAAATTCATATTTCTTGAGGATAGAAGCTTGCAAGCCATCTAAATTAGTGGGACGCAAATCCATTAACTGTTTGAATTCCTGTTCCAAACCATCCAGCTTCAAATTACCATCCTCGATTACTCTCTCCTGTTTAGACTGCTCAGATTCTAGATGATCCTTCATCTTTATCAAATTTTCCTTAGCAACCTCTAAAGCTTCTTGGTCCTCGAACCATTTTTCTTCCAATGAAGAAATTAGTCCTAAATGAGCTTCAATTTTTTGATCTACACCACTTAACATTTTTTCGGATGAAACTTGCATTCTCTGTGCTTGCAACCGCTTCAACTCTTCCTCTGCCGCCTGCACCTCAACTTCCGTGGCTCTCAACTTAACTTCAAACTGCTTCTCTTTCTCAGAGAATTGTTCAACGCGTGCCTTGATTGATTTTATTTCAATAATCTGATTTTGCACACCTTTTCGTATCTCAGTAATTGCAAGGTTCAACTCGTGAATACGTGCGTCTTGTTCGCACAAACGAAATAATTGCTCAAGACTCATAAATCACCCAAATACACCTTCCAAAACGTAGCACTTAAATACAAAAAATAAAAATATAAGACCAGAAATGTAGCGCAAGTGGTCGGGCATCTCAAGTTTTTGTGTTATTGGAGGCTATGGATTTGATTATCATCACATTTAGACGCTAGAATTTTCTGAACTCATGCTAAACCTTTTCAAAACAAACAATCTCTTTTACTCAAATCGCGGCTTCATAATTTTTGTCGTGACTGGAATAGTAGCCATCTTAGGGCTGGCATTAATCACACTGAACTGGATGACGCGACAGCAAAATGTGCAAAGCCATAAGTCTCTCTACAATGAAATTGCACGAAGCTCAGCAGAGGCTGGCTTACAATTATTGATAAGGGCTATCCGAGAGGGCATCCAAACCCCTTCCGAAGCAAATATTGAACGAATGAGCGATAATATCACTTATCATCAAAACTCCTTTTACGGGTTTTTCCTTCAGCCTCCGAGTAAGTTATCGAGCCATCTACAAGATAATCAACTTTCGCATTCGAAAATAATGAATCTATTTTCAAAGAAATTAAAGATTATCTACGAATCATATCAAAAACTAACGCCTGGTCTAAGTCTCGAATACACCATTAACGTGGAATCTAATTCCTTATACTCAAACATTATTGGTGGAGAAATACTGAAGGACCAAGTAGAAAAGAAGTTGAATCTAGAGTTAATTTGCACAGCCATCTATTTGGGAACAACTAAAAGGTTTCGATTGAAAAAATTTCTCAACGTGTACAATTTGATAAGCCCAATCACAAGTAAATTCACTTTTTTTCACAAAAGCAGCATCGGAAATCGTTATAACAAACTAATCACAAACTTGCTCGGTAAACCGATCTTAAATCAACAAGGCAACTTCAAATATCAGTACAATTTCCCCCTGATTCTCATTAATGGACCCTTAAAAAATAACTCTCAAATTCCTGACGATTCGACACTGCTTGCGGGTAAAGGGGGAATCGGTTTTGAAAATATGAATCACCTTAGCGCTAGGGATGAGTTAGAAAAATCAAAAGCAGCAATTTTGCGACGAGGTTTTCTATATTTCGGACCAGGCGACGAGAATATATTAAGATTGACGCCAGGCTCTGACCCCGCAGGCTGGGGTGAATATTTCCACCTCTTTAATCCATTTATAGGTAATAACCCCAATACCTATACTGCCCAAATAGTTAATTCACCAGAGTTTTTCCAACAGCCTCAAATTGTACAGAATCAGGCGCCTATCAACTCTGAGACTCG
>CAZYUV010000161.1:0-7697 GCA_964650625.1 uncultured bacterium | reverse complement strand
CAAGCCGATAATCTTGTTCTAGAGACAGGCTGTCTTCATAGCGGCACCATTCCGAGTAAAACTCGTTATCTATTTGAATATCCTTAGAACTATTGCTTTCTAAAATTTGATTCAAGTTTTCTTTAATGTCTTCATCGTCGTATTCCTTGAAAATTTGCCTCAAGTGATTTTTAGCCTCATTGATTGCTGGTCTCTCTAGTAGATACTCTTGAAAGTCTACTAATTTCGCGGACATTAGAAACTCGTTTCTTAAATTATCAATTTGATCAATAAACACACTTTTTAATACAAATATCTCCATGAATCTAGGGTGCATTTTTACTAAAGAATCCGTTTCTAAATCTTCGGAGGCTTGCTGAACTAATTCACTCAACTGCATTAATGGACTGGTTAAAGCTCTGGCTATCACAATAGCAATTACAATTATACAAACAACAATTAGAAGGTAAAAAATGAAGTAATGTTTGAGTTCTTCCTGATAAAGAGCGTAGCGAGCATGGGCTTCATAGATGAATATATGAAAGTATTTATTGTATCGCGATTCTTTAATAACATTAATATAGAATTGACGATTATCAGAGTCATAAGCTCGCAGCCTCAATGAACCTTGCGATGAATCTAAAACTTGATGCAATTCTTCTAATTTTAATGGATTGCCTTGCGGTTGATTGGCTGCGTTAAGCATTTCAAACGTGGTGAATTTTTGTAAACTTTCAGTAAAACTTATAGATACGTTAGGTAACTTTTCATAAACAGGCATCAAGTTTAATTTACAGGTTAGGAATCCTATGTAAATTGCTTGATTGGTACTTGAGATCGTTTGCTTGTGTGTAATCAATTGATGCTTCATTGTGTCATTCATTTCCAGACCTAAAATCAAAAATTCTCTACTTGTTCCAAGGATTTCGATAATTTGGAAATTTGGTTTTGATGGGTCAAATTGCATTCCATGCATGGATTTAATTGAGTCATAAAAATAATCAACATTTTTATTGCCCATAATTCGTTTTGTATAAACACTTGTCAGCATACTAGCCAATGAATATTGGCCTTTAAGCGAGTTACTACCAGAGGCCTGAATATCTTCATCTATTTTAGTTTGATGAAGATATGTACCATTGTAGTTTTTCCAAAACTTATGAAGGTCGTTATATTGGAATGAAAGTAACTTTGGGTCGCTCAGATAGGGGTATTTTTTTCGAGCCTCTAAGAGTCTTTTATGAATAAAAAAAGTAGCAATTCTATCAATTTTATTTGATGTATTTTCTTCCGAGCTCAAAGCTTTGTGGATTTTTTTGTTAAGCTTAGGAACTTGATTTAGTAATCGTTTGGAAATGAAACGTTTTATTTGTTCTAATCGGTATGCAAATTTTGCTTCATTTTCACTATACTCTATGGAAGTAGATACGAAAAAGTTATCAAGTTCTATATCTAATTTACTATCTCTATAGTTATTCATAAGCCAAGCGATTAGCATTGTGCTAATCACAAATAGCAGCGTAAGGGCAGTCATGATTTCTTGTAGAATTGGACGCTTCATAAAATTCTAATTAACCATGCGCAAAAGTCGAAATCTAGATTAGTTTTTTCGACAGTTTCAATTATATCTTTGGCTATAACCGTTAAGTCTTTTTCTGTATTGAAGAGCTCAGTTTCAGGTAGCTTTTTAGAGAAGTGAACGCCGTTATTGAATATGCAATAATCTCCTTTAGAAATAGGTTGAGACCATGTTTCAATATGAGGATTTGATTGTATCCCCAGTGGAACTCCTTGGCGGTGTAGAGACTGATATCCATCATTTGTTTTTTGCCATAGACCGGCATGCCCCGCGGATGAGAAATTAATAAGTTGCTTATTTAGATCTATTTGCAGAACCGCGCAACTGACGAAGAGGTTAGAAATATCCTGGGCTAAGATCATAGTGTTGAATTCCAACAAAGTTTCCGCTGGATTAATTTCAAGTTGCAATAGGCTATGAAGACTTGACTTAAAGCTTGTAGAGAGAAGGGCTGAACCCAAACCTCTATTATTAAGATCCACATGATAAATACTTATCATGTTGTTATTAACAATCTTGTCCATTGCATCAAACTGCATTTGATTTGTACGCACTAAAACCGGTTCGATTTGAATTGTATTTGGTAATGATTCATTGTCTCCCATAATAGGGTCTAATACTTTTTGTAATTTCTTACTTAATTCAAGATCAGCTCCTAATTGGTCTGCTTTTCTAAGGTGACTTTGTATCTCAGCGCGTTGCACGAGAACTTGAAGATCATGATTCAATTGATCAATCTCTAAATCTCTTAATGGTCCTTGGAATTTAAATTGAAGAACTGGTTCAGACATTTTCAAATCTTGTTGCCAGCTATCTCCAATTTTAATTTTTATGGTATCTAAACTACTTCCATGTTCAGATATAAGCTCAAACTTAAATCTTTCGGCAGTATCGCGGCATGCATATTGTAACTCTTCTAGATATTGACTTGGTTCTAGCCTAGGCATATTAATGACATGTAGAATTCTTCTCTTTAAAAGCGTAAATTCTTTACGCCACTTTATTTGCTGATTAAACAATCCTATGGATTGAGAAAGTAATTGCAGTTCATTTCGGGACTCTAATTTTGATGGTCCGATACCTGAGATAATAAGATTAATACAATCTTGCATTCCATTTCGTAATCTATTCCAATCTGAACGTATAGCATTGCTTATCCACAAAATCACTATTAATGCTAATAATAGCCATAAATAGTCTAAATATAGAGTTTTGTTAAATTGATTTAATGATTGCCAGAAGTGAATCCGAAACTTAAGTTTTGGGCCCAGAATAACTACTTTAGAACTGAAGACGTATTTTTCGTTATTTATTAGTTCTGAACTGTGAATAGGAGTTCCTTTATTCCATGAAACATCAGTCTTATGCTTTAGAGCATATTTAACGTCTTTACGACTCGATGCTACAGCTTCACCATTGGAATTTAACTGATAAAAATTTGCATCAGATTCTTGATCATTAAATTCAAATATCACATTTTTTAATTGTTCTTTTTCAAGTAAGTTTGAAGCGATGGAACGCGTTAACCAACGTTTATCAAACATCAGTACAATTGCATTTCTAGGGAAAATATAAATAGTATTTGATTGCGAATTGAATATATTGATGTTGGGAGGAAACGTAGCGGTGTGGAACATTAGCTGATTTGTGTCTATACCTTTTTCATAATTCCTTAGTTGCTTTACAAATAATTCTGCGCCGCCGAAAAAAGGATGAGAGCTTTCGCCAAAAAAAGTTTGCTTGGAAAGCAAGTAAGAAGCGATTAGAATCATTGGAGTTTCAACTTCAATTTGATCAATTACTCGTTGATCTATGTCATTTCTACTTTTAAATTCTCTGTTTAATAGAGTTTGTTCTCTTTCGAGATCGCTATTCGGAAGACTCCATGTCATGCGCTCTACGTAGATAGTTAGAAGAGAACTACTCCTTAATTTTGAACTTAACTCATATTCGCCATCCTGAATACCATCTAGTATGTCTAAATAATTAGCATCGCTGCGATTTAGAGTAATCGATCTATCTGCATAGTTCCCTTTGAAATCAACATTCCAACCTCTCTTTTTCGATAGTTTTTGAAATCTTTTGACTAATTTTTTGTGTTGGAATTCATTAACCTGATAAACATTGAGCCTAAGAGGCGTTTGAAATTGGTTCGACTGATTTGATTTTAGCCTATGATTTAATCTCTGAAATTCGTTTTTATGCAGAAACTTTTTGTTCAACTCATAGTTGATATCATGATTATGAAGTTGAAGTAGCCTTACAATTTTATCAAGCTGCTTAAGTGGTGTGGAAGAATTAGAGTTTGTTAAAGAAATCTGATTTGGCAGAGCATCCTTCTCAATTGCGAGCTTGGTCAATAGATCGAGTACTAGTGAGTAAAGATTCTCCTGAATTTTTAAAGGTCTATACCCTGCTTTAATGAACTCAGAATCATTATTGGGAAGTTTGAAGTTTGTAACTGTTGTTTCGTAACGTTTTTTAAGCTCATGAATTAATCTATCAATCTCTTTTAAGTTACTTTGTTCTGACTTTAATTGAGATTGTTGCAGGCGTACCTTAAAGCTACTAATAATTGCGGAGCCTATGGCTATAACGACGATCGCAATTAGAATAATGTAGAAGTTTTTAATTAGCTTATTGAATGAGAGTTTTGACATTAGTAAGCATCTATTTCTTCATTAATGCTTGAAGGTAAATTAAGATCTTGATAGCAGGCTGAATCTTCGACTTCTTTCAGTACTTTAGCCGTCACTGGAATCTGACGTATTAAATGATCGAGTCTATTATTTTTCGGATTAGATTTTATAATTTCCTGTATAAATTTTTCGCTTAAGAGAACCGGGTGTCCATTTTTTCCATTTTTATGTGGCTGTATTACTGAAAATTCATCTTTTCGCGAATTCATTAGTTCAATATATGTAGACGATTGGATAGGAAAATGATCAACCGGAAGAATAAAAGCATCAAATCCCTTTGGTATCTCTGCTAGTACCCTTTGTATAGAGCTAAATTGACCATTTTTCCAATGATCATTGTAAACAAAATTCTCTATATTTACGGATTGCAATATTCTTTCTTTATGACACCCAAGCACAACAATTGAAACTCCATTGAATCCTTCAATATGATGTTGTAATAATGATTTATAGTGTAATTCGATTAGAGCTTTAACTGAGCCCATTCGACGACTTTCTCCGGCAGCTAGAATGCATTGGATTACGGGTTTTTGCATAACTTACTTTTCTGAATCCAGCTTAGCACCTTCATTGACCCACCTGCCTATTAATTCGCGCTCCTCATCGAGCATTCCCGTTTTATTAGCTAATGGCATCGCTTTACTTGCTACAGAACGAGCGTAAATCCGCAGTGCGAATTTCTGCATATCCTGTGGAGTATCAAAGTATACTCCAGCTGGAGCTGGAATACTTGTATCCATGGGTTGACGACTGTGGCAACTGGTACATCGTGCTTGTATAATTTCAAAAGCTCTAGAAGAACTTACTGCTTGATTAACAATTAGTGTTTGAGTTTGTGTATGAAAATGATCATCAGATTTCAGTACCCCACTACCACCTACTATGATTAAAAAACCAACACAAGTCAAAAATCCTAGAACAGCTTTATCGCCTGAGCTAAGTCCAGGAATTAACCCCTGACGATCGGAATCATCTTTAATAAGAAAGTGTATGCTAGCAAATAAGCCAACTATAGGAGCAATAAAGCTCACCTGAAACAATTCGATCCAGGGTAATTCAAAATTCAAGATATATTTAATGAGCACTGTGACAATCAAGATCACGATGATCCAGATAGCTGTAAGAGGATGTCCATGGATTGTGGGGAAGTGACTGCTTAGCATGAAAAATAAAACTGCAAAGGTCATATAGTGATTGTGCATCGATCTTGTTTTAGCATGCTTACTCCATGATGGATCAGGGACTTCGCCGCGTTCCACTGCTGCCATCATTTTTTTCTGACCAGGAATAATGTGAAAGAAAACATTAGCCGCCATTATGGTGCCTAAAAGGGCTCCAATGTGAATGTAGGCACCTCGTGTAGAAAAGTAGTGCAGATAGACCAGTGAAAAAGCCGATAGCGCTACTAGTGATAGCGCGATTCCTAGCTCTGGAGTATGCCTAATTTTCGTTCGCCACAAAAGATCATAGAGAATCCAACCAAGAGCAAGTGATACTACTCCTAGATGAATCACGAATATTGAAGAGACCGCGCTATCAGGTGCTATTAAAAGCAAAGCATCGGATGAATAATAAACGACTATCATCAAAAACATTCCGGTTAGCCAGGTTACATAAGATTCCCACTTGAACCAATGTAAGGTTTTGGGAACAAAGCGTGATTCCAGTGGCCGTTTCTTGACATGAAAAAAACCACCACCATGAAGCATCCATACCTCCCCATCTACACCATCCTCAGGGATTTTCTGAGGACGAAAACTAAGAGTCAGCCAGGTGAAGAACATGGAATTTCCAATCCAAAGGATAGCTACCATAACATGAGCAAAACGGCCCAAAACTTGAGACCAATCTTTGATGATCACCCAGCTTGTAGTTTCTGGAGCAGGGGGTGCTACTATCGTAAGAATAAAAACAATTGCTCCTGTGAGGGTAGCGAGAGAGGCTGGTAACCAAAACTTGAATTCTTTTTTGATATTTAAAAAGTGTTTGATTAGTGCCCCAGCTATGAATACGGTAATTAGGATTAACCAGTTATTTTCGACACCATAGGTTCCCGGAAAATGCGAACTGAGCATTATAAATATTACGGGAAAAGTAAAATAATTATTATGTCTAGATCTATGTTTGGCGCGGATGGCAAGTTGTGGGTCATGAGGAATACCAGCTTCCACTTCCCGGAGCATTATCTTTTGATTAGGAATAATATGAATAAATACGTTGGCGGCCATCATTGTTCCAATAATTGCACCCATATGAATATAGGCTCCCCGCCCGACGAATAGTTGGCAAAGTACATAGGCTTCCAGGCATAAAAATAGAAAGGTAACCAGAGAGCAAAGCGCTTCATCCTCCGCCAGTGGGGATCTCCACAATAAATCATAAACGAGCCAGCCAATTATCAGAGAAGATAACCCTATTAAACTAGCTTGATAGGGCAGTAGTGAACTACCATCTTTAATTAGATACATGCCCCCGCTAAGATAGTAGACCAGAGTTAGTAATATGAAACCAGTCAACCAAGTGAAATAGGATTCGTATTTAAACCAATGCAATACCTTTGGAATCCAGCGTGGATCAAGAGTCTTTTTCTCTACCTGAAAGAAGCCTCCGCCGTGAAGCATCCAAAGTTCGCCTTCTACGCCTTCTTTCGGTTTATCAGGCTTTTCAAAATTATTGATCATCCAGTTGAAGAAAAACGAATTACCAATCCATAAAATTCCAAAAAGAACATGTGCCCATCGAAAGAAGATACGAAAGGCTTCCAGTGTAGCTTCCAATTATTCCCCCTCAGCCACGGTTTTTCTCAATGGCTTCTTGCAATGCATGTAGACAGACAGCTATATTTTTACGATTACAGGCTTGGCCCATAAGACCAATGCGCCAAACTTTACCTGCCAGAGGTCCTAGTCCAGCACCGATTTCAAGATTATACTCTTTTAATAGATAGGACCTTACGAATGATTCATCAATATCATCAGGAACGATTACTGTGTTTAATTGAGGGACTCTTTCATTAGATGGTACATACATTTCGAGTCCAATAGCTTCTAGTCCGACTACTAAATCATGATGAAGCTTGAGGTGGCGCTTCCAGCAATTTTCGAGCCCTTCTTCCAGAACTAACAATAAGGATTCATGCAGGGCATACATAGCGTTTACTGGGGCCGTATGATGATAAGTTCGCTTACTGTTTTCATCCCAGTAAGCCATCACTAATCCTAGGTCAAGAAACCAACTTTGCACTTTTTGTTTGCGCTGCTTAATTTTTTCTTGAGCACGGTCCGAAAAGGTAACTGGAGAAATTCCAGGGACACAGGAAAGGCATTTTTGAGTTCCTGAATAGACAGCATCTAATTGCCAACTATCCACTCTTAATTCACTACCAGACAAGCTTTCCCTTATCCAATCGCAATCGGATTCCTGTGCGAGCCCACTCAGCC
>CAZYUV010000160.1:0-7706 GCA_964650625.1 uncultured bacterium | reverse complement strand
TAGTTTGGGGTCGTGGTCCTGAATTACCCGCTGCAAAAACTGGTATTATACCTGCGTTTTTCCACGTCATAACAGCACGTCGAAGGGGTTCAATCTTATTCTCTTGTTTCCAAGCAGCGCCCCATGAATTAGACACAAGCGCTGGATAATCATTAGTGGATGGATTCTCATCAGGGTCTGTCATCCACTGCATACCTTTAAGCATCAAAGATAATGAACCTTTACCTTTATTATTGAATATGCGACCAATAAGAAAATCAACACCTTGAGCAACGCCTATGACCTTACCATCAACCGTAGTCCCACCTATTGTTCCTGCACAATGGGTTCCATGACCATGACCATCAGTTGGACCAAATTTTTGGCCAAAAGTGAAGGATCGGTCTGCAACTACACGATTGCGCAAAGCGGGATGATCAGAGTAACCAGTGTCAAGAACACCAACTCTTACATTTTTACCGGTAAGCTTTAACTCTTTCCAAACCTTAAGTACATTAATTTTCTCAATACCCCATGTAATCCTCTGATTTTGAGTATCAGTCTGCTTAGTGTCTGGGAGATCTAAATTCACCTCGGAATCATAAATAATTGAGTGAACCTCTTTATTCTCTGAAAGGCTTAAAAGCTCTTTAGCATTAAGATGTACATGACCTCCGTTGATAGTCCAAAAGATTGTACCTTCACGTAATTTATCTTCAGACAAATTCAATGTTTGTAAAACATTCATCACACGAGATTGTAGTAAATCTCGCTCTTCGTGCGAATTGACAACAAATTTAGAGGGAGCTCCCTTTAATAAAACGATAACTGACAAATCGTCGACGCTTTTATTGATAATACTCTGCTTGATAATAGGATCGATCCAAACACCAGCACAGATTGTATTAAACACCAAGGCTGATGAAAGACATATTAGACGGAATAATTTCATTTAATTTCTCCTCGAATCATATGGATAAATATCAAAAAAACGTTTGAGTATAGAGATATGAAGGACTACGAATACCCGGAAATTAATCTGTTCGAGATGTTTTAAATGTTCTTAAATTTCAATTTACCCTTGACGGTTTATAAATAATTCCAATACTGTCCGGTCGCACATTCAGAAAGGTTAATTAAAATGAAAGCTTTAAAGAACATATTAGTCTCAACATTGCTCTTACACTCATTCTGTATTATCAGCAGCACTGCAAGTAATCCATCAGCAATGTTCGAAGGTAAAACTTATAAAGCAGTTGATAGCATTGTAAATACTCTAGCTGTGTTAGATAGTATCCGGGTTTACACCGGCAATGCAGCGGGCCAAGAACAAATCACTAAATTAAGGTCATCCGGTTATACATGTAAACCTGCTTTAAGTAAATTATGGAGATGTACAAGCCACCTAAACCAATGGAATCATGATTCTGAAATAATAGAATCAAGGGTTAGCGATATAAAAGAAAAATCACAAGATTTAAGCTTTGGAAAAATATGGCGAGAAATTCAAAAAACCCACGAAAGCGAAGCTTATTCAGAATGGGAAGTAGGACAAATAGTTACCTTAGGAGATCTTCAAACTCGTTTTTTCAGGTGGAGAAATCTAAGTGGAACTAATTATCTAAAACTATTGCCTGGTAAGCAGGGGTTTATTCAGGAATTTTTATGGTCAAATAATCAATTAACGAAAGTAGTCGCTTTTTCAATTTCGCATAAAAACGGATATACCCGTTATATAATTGAAATACCCTATGAATAAAATTAAATGCAATGAGATTGTATATAAGATTATTCAAATAAGTCTTTAAGCTCAGCCGTAACTGACGAATTCTCTGAATGCTGAATCGATAGATTTTTTTTAATCATATCCCTAAGGACTGATTTAGCTGCCGTATTAGTTTCGGCCCAGGCCACTAACAAAGTATGTGCTTTATCTGCAACGGTTTTTTCTTCAGAACTAGCCAGTTCGATCAGATAGGGTAAGAAAGTCTCATCACGACAATTACCAATACAATATAGTGCCGTGAGACATCCATTCACTCCATGACGGGTCATCAAAACTTCCATAGCGTTGCAAATTCGTTCACGGTAGTGTTCGGGACAGTGATCCTCACTACTTAATATGAAGATCGCGTTACCAATGACTCGATTGTTTTCATCAACAAGAAAATCTAAAAAAAAGTCTCTTTTTGACTCAGGAAAAAGAATAGTTAAACTTTCTACTGCATTCGCTCTTATCCGTCCATTTTCATGCTTAAGGAAAGGTGTAATTAAAGAAATCTTTTGGTGATCATCTGCGTTGATTTGACTACATTTAAGTACAAGGGTTGCGATTTCTCGCGGGTCAATAGTTTTAGATATTAACTCTGAGATATTCTCAAAATCTTTCGAGTCATCTACGTCTTTCGAAAGATTGCTATCAATAGCAATAGAAGAATCAATGGAATCATCAGGTTGATCAGAACTTTTAGAGTCTAGTTTTGATCTGGCTTGATGTGCATTTGCACGAACTCCTGGGTCAGAATCTGTAAGTAAAAAGTCAAGAATATCAATAGAGCCTTTAAAGCTTGTCACGCTTAACGCATAGGCTGCCGAACTGCGATACGCTACATATTCACTGTACGCCATTTTCTCTATTACTCTTTTGGCTAATTCGGGATCGCTTTTTTCAAACGCAATGGCAGCATTACTACGAACTCGATTATTTGGATGTGATAAATAATTAGCAACTAAAGCTAGAGATTGGGTATTGTTGATTTCTCCGATAATCTGAATAGTACTTGCGATCACGCGATGATCTGAAGCTTTTAAGTAAGAGCAGATTTCCTTTAAATTCTTGACTGGGTTAAGTGAAAGCAATTTTAGTATGGCAGCTTCGATGTATGGGTCATTAACCTTAGAACTTATGTCCCTCAACATATTTAACAGATCAGCGCGCCTGTTATTAACTATAGCCTTAAGGGTCAAGTGCCGCACGGAAACTTCACCAAATTGTAATGTATGCCGTAACTTTTCGTCATAATCATTGTGTGTGGTTGGTCTTTCTGTCTGTGCAGATTCCAAATCATCTATAGCTCGTCTAATCTCAAACTTTATCTCTAGGTTAGATTCCTCAGGATGAAGTCGTTTTAGAGTTTCTAATCTCTGATCGCTATCCGAATAGATCAGTTCTTTAATTAATTCGGCTCGCTTAGATTCAATCTGAGAGCGATAATAAACAGAACTATAATTACTAAGATTTAAATTCATTTGATTTATTCCGTTTCAGTCGAAAAAACATTGTAATTATACAGTAAAAATAGCACACACATTTTATGAATAGAACACAAGTCTATTTCATTTGAAATTTCTTCGGATATTCCCAATTGTCATAATGATAAAATCCCATGAAATAAAGAAATTGGTGGGACCAAAACGTTAGGGCAAGAAAACCCTTTAATCCACTACATATGATACTTGAAAAATTTGTACTGAAGAAAGCCGTGGCTAGGTTCATAAGCAAGGGTAGAGAAATCATATCCATATTACCAGAGGAAATCATGCTGAAAATTTGAGACATTGAGTGAATGATACCACCCGGACTTGTTGCCAACGATATGCTTGCTGATAGCACGCCTTCCAAATAACCGATGAACCAGAATGATAAATCTAATACGGCATACACACTACTGGATAGTAACCAACCCCAAAATATGACTGCCCAGCGACTTTTAACAAATAAGATCGAAGAACGAATTGGTTGAAAGCCAGTATTCGGTTGGAAAAAATAATGGTGTTGAGCAAATCCCACGAAATAAAACATTGCTATTATAAGAGCTAATGGAATTAAAAATAACAGGCCAACTGTAGCCATTCCCAAAACCGTTCCTCCACCACCTGTTATGGGAACCATAACTTTTGATAACCAAATCCAAAAGGGAATGGTAATTATACTAATAGCACTTAGACCTGCTAGAGTAACTAGTTTCAAATACAACAATGTCCAAATATACCCAGTAAAAGTTTTATAACCCAATTCTGCAATCAGTAAATATGGTCCAAGGCTTTTTCCACGACTAATATTATAAAGATGAGCAACAAAAATTAGCGGACCGAATACCCAAATAACTGAAGACAAAAGAGAGGCTAAAACCTTCAATCCACTAAGAGCTGGAACAAATGAAATAACAAGCCCGAAAATATCAAAACAAAATATGCAGAGAAATAAGACCCCCAAAGATTTGTAATTATCTTTAACCAGTGCCAGATAATGAGAAACAGAGTTCCAGACTGCTATTTTTGAATCAGTAAAACCCAAATGCTCGTAGCTATCATAAGGGGAGTCAGAAGTATGCTTGCCTGACAAATCAGACGAAACTCTAGTCGATTTCATCATCTATGTCTGAATCTTTAATAAGGTGCAATTCTTCCCTAGCTTTTTCACTAGTTTCAGACCATGTGAGAAGTAAGCCATAGGCAGAGATAGCTACTTGATTGTGACCGCACACATATAATTCAGATAGGTACGGTATAAATCGTTCATCTAAACAATTACTAATGCAATAGACAGCAGTAAGACAACCGTTTACACCGTGATACAAAGTCAAATTTTCCAAGGCTTCATCTACTTGATCAAAATACTCATCCGGACAATGGTCTTTTTCACACAAAATATAAATAGCATTACCAATAACACGATTATTAGAGTCCTTTAAGAACTCTACAAATTGACTTTTATCTTTACCTTTATACACTTGACCTAGAGTCTCTAGTGCATTGGCGCGTACCCGATTATCTGCGCTGGAAAGATAAGGCTTAATAGCCATGATCAGACTTTCATCTCGACTACCAACACAACCGATACTTGAGAGTAAACTGGCAACTTTTCTTGTGTTCTCAGAATCTGTAGTCTGAAGTTGTTCAACAATAGATTGAGATTTGATCAATTTAATTTCGTCAGATTCAGCTCCCTGAATCGTTGAAATATTGAGGTTTTTAACAGCTTCCTTAGCTTTAGCTCTTACTTTTTCATCTTCGTCTTCCAAAAGGCGGGCGAGTAATGCAGATGAATTTTCAAAAGCTGCAATTCCAATGGCATTAGCTGCAGCTAGACGCTGTATTGGTTTCTCGCTTTTCAACATGTTATTGATAAAGATAATAGACTCTTCAGGTTCTACAGAATTAAATGCCTCTAGGGCTTTACCGTGTACCAATTTCTTCTTATGCAACATGAGTTGAATTATTACTGACATAGTCTTTTGGATTTTTACATCACTCAAAACCTCAACGGCAACTGCCAAGACAGAAGCCTCTTTACTTCTTAGATATGAATAAATCTCACTAAAATTTAGGACTCGATCAACGGCTAATAATTGCAAAATAACGCAATCTAGAAAGCTATCATCAGACTTTTGTCTTATCTCTTTCAAAGCTGGTATTAACTCAACCATTTTAAGCTTTAAGATATAATTGAATGCTTTATGACGAACTACTTGCTTTTGAGATGAAAGTGCTGCTTTTAACTTCTCATCTTCAACTTGAGCAAGGCGAACTCCTGCTAGTGGACTCTGTTTCAGCGATCTAATTCCCTGACTGATATGGAACTTAATTTGGATGTTAGTTTCGACATTTTCCAGTTTTTTAAGTTTTGATAACTTGTTCTCAAGTTTTGAATAGACAAGTTCATTCACCAAAACGGTTCGAACAGCCTCGGTCTGAGATTGATAATACGATAATTCGTAATGATCAGGGTTAATCTTCAAAGTCACCTCCGCCAATAGTTCCGATTTAATAGTAATGCAATATCAATTTCATTACCATGGAGGCAGTTTTCACTAAATACACTTCAGTATTTCAATGCTGTATTTGTGTGAAAGAATTGAAAAAATAAAAATCACGAAAAGTTTAGTAAAGATAATTATCCATGATTTTTAGAGACCTGTGATGTTCGAAAGTCTATTAAACGGGAACTTACTCGGTACTAGAACCACCATGTAAATGATGTGTTAGGGATTACGAAATTAACCTAACTGACTATCCGGTTTGTGGGCGTTCTTAGAGGGCAATCCTAAAGCTTTTTACTAAACGTCTTGAGGGCTTCCTCCTCAATTAACTGATTTTTTTTGGAGTCTCTATATGCATCGGAAAGATTAGGCATATAAGCATATGCTACAAAGGGAGCTACAAAATCTATTGCATAATTATCGCGGAGGTAAGCGGGAAATAAAAAGTAAGATATGAAACTGAGCCAACCTGTAAAAGCACTCGTATTCGATGGGTATTGTTTAGCATCGTTAAGTTTTTGTTCATCAATCTGTGCAATTTGAGTTTCTATATCATCGTTTTTTGAAATATATAAATCTAAAACTTCTTGATAATGTACTCTCTGCAACTTAAACGCACGAATCATTAAATTTTCCATAAATTTCCAATTAAATTCCTGAGGGAAAAGAGCCAGAAAAGCACGATGAAATTCATCAAACTGATAAAATATCAATTCCGTTCCTGGCCTATATTCATTGTCTGGAAGATTAAGATTCCATTCTATGGTTTCTCTGAAGCTGTCTCTCTCTACAAGCCAAGTTATATTGCGCATAATCTCATCATAGTAAGGGCTTTTCCTAAGAGCTTCTTTGCTGAAACTGCTAATAAGATATTTAAGAATAAGGGCATCATTGTGCATTGCTACAATTTCGGTAAGGGTATGTTCCGACGGTAAACTCTCAAATCCTCGACATTCAGTCATTGCTCGGCGTGCAGCTAATAATGAAGAGATGATTGATAAGCCTTGCTGATAATTACCATTCTCTATGAGATTTTTACTAAGAAGGAAGCTCATGGAATTATTGAGGCGAAATGTTTTCCAAGAAAAGGGGTTTCGCGAGAAACCACTATCTTGAGGTTCTAAATCAACGATTTCTTTTGGTATTTTATTATTGAACTCTATGATTTTTTGTTTTACTTTTTTATTGGTAACAAATTCCCGTCTCTGAGATTCCGAACCGTTTTTACCAGAGATTTGTTTATACCTCTGCATCATCTCGGCATTTAATATCGGCTTCAGATAATTTGGGACCTCGACTGGTAATTCTTCGCCATCTCTTTTGGTATAACTGAAAAACGCTGAATTCGAAGGATGAACCTTTTTGTAGCCATCGAGAAATTCAACCTCAAGAATCATCTGCTTAAAATTGGTTTTAAGACTATTATCTGAGAAAAATTTCGCGGAAAACCAGGCGTAAAATAATAAAGGGGGAATAAGTATGCAGATACAAACACAAATTAGTAAAAACCTATAAATCACTTGAAACTCCGCTTAATTGTGATTTTAGTGAACTTAAGTTTATCAAGTCTCATTATACAGGGCTGTGTAGTATGAATCGAAGCCGGAATTATTGTAGTGTTTACAGTATACCTTTGAGGGGGACGCTTATTGGCTGCCTAGTCAAAGCCTCAATAGATATGTTCGCAGAATACTTTTAACGAAGCCCTAATGAAAAACGAGATTTTACTGATTAAGCTCGCTGGTCTCAACTAGTTTTGATGAATCCACTCCGATTGATGAATGGATGCCTGTTTTAATAGTATTATCCGGTGGATTATTTCGATTATCGACCTGCAAATCTCTTTTGATAAGCAGGGCTTTGATTTCAGCAAGTTCTACTTTAACAGTCTTTAATTCAGCCTTGATACTATCATTATTATCGCTTGCCATCTCATCAATGAATATTGCATTAGCAAGTGATACT
>CAZYUV010000159.1:0-7724 GCA_964650625.1 uncultured bacterium | reverse complement strand
ATAGAATCCAATCCCTCAAGGCTGAATCTCTTCTGACCCACATATTTACGGTGAAGGAAACTTTCAAAAGCATCAGCGGAAAACAGATGCCTGAAGATCCAACTTCTTTGCTTCTCATCAAGACTGTCAGTCGCAGCATCTATCTCTACTTCCTTTTGAAGCCATCGATACTCATCTACATCTTTAACAATTCCAACGTATTCAACAGCCAGAGTAGAACAATAAGCGTCGTCACACTGAGCGATAATCTCCTGCAAGCTTTTGCGTTCAGACCCAGGCAGGTTACCAGTATGAAACTCTTGCTCTAGATGGGTTTCATTTAAACCGTGCTCTGTAATACTTAAGAAGCGTGAAGGTTCTGGAATATCCAGCGGATTAATTCTAGCTTGCAAATGGCCATATTTTCGATAGGCACTAATTAATTCATAAACTCTCTCTTGAGTGTCGCCCTCACTTGATTGAGTACCCTCTACAAAAGAGTGCTCCATATCATACAAAAACTCTTGAGGTACTGTCCGACTTACTGCTCCACTTTTAACATCCACATTTATGGTTGTACGTGCCATATCGAATCCGGTGAAGAAGTGCCTCAGGCTGTCATCAACGCTATTCGGATCCTGCTTGTAATTCTCATACATTTCTTCGAAGTACTGCAGATTTGATCGCTGAAAAAAACTTTCTGAACTCATTATTTTTCCCCTATTTAAGCCCAATTTCAGCCAAACGTTGATTCAAGAATTCGTCGGCGGTAATATCAGGATAAAGTGCTGGTTTGTCTACTGATTGACAGCTTTTCAAGCAGGTCAGAACGGCATCCGGTCTTGGATGAACAAAATAAGGCATACTATATCTTTTACTTCGTATCTGGTCAGGGTTTACTACTCGATGGGTAGTCGCCGGAATTACTTCGTTGGTTATTCGTGCAAGCATATCACCACTATCCACAACAAGATAACCCGATTGTCCATGAACTTGCATCCAAGTCCCATCATGCCGCAAAAGCTCCAAACCAGGAGCAGTACTCTCGCACAAAATAGTGATTAAATTGATATCCTCATGAGCCGCGGCTCTAATTGCAGCAGGATGTACATCCTCTGGAATCTCAGGATAGTGAATTGTACGTAATATTGAATTACCATCTACAACCAGGTAATCAAAATAGTTTTCTTCTTCACCTAGATAAAGAGCCAAAGCTCTCAAAAGATGAATTGCCAATTGATCAAGTTGTATCATTAAATTTAGCGCCGAAGTTTTATAGCCAGGTACCTCATCTATCCAGATATTAGGACGATAAATCCCATACAAATCATGGCCTTTTTGCACCTCACGACCAACATGCCAGAATTCCTTCAAGTCAGGTTGATCGCTATCTTTGGCATGTTCCTTACCGAAAGAGGTAAAGCCTCGCTGACCCATATACCCAGGAATTTCGTACTTATTTTTTGTACTCGCATTAAGGTCAAAAAACTGCTTCATATGAGCATAGTTTTGCTCTATTAGAGCTTGATCAACCCCGTGCTCGCCAATTGCAAAAAAGCCAAATTCTCGAAGACTTTCGCCCATCTCCCTGACAAAATTATTTCGTGAGCTAGAATTCTTAGTCAGAAAGTCGCTAAGTTTGAGAATCGCTATATTTTTTTCTTGGCTCATCGAAATCCGTTCCTTTCATTCGAGAACATACTCGTACCCGTTTTTATAGCTTGAAACCACCGTGCAGTAATTCATTTTGCGCAGAACTTTGATACGTCTTCGAGACAAAGTTAAAATTGCGCGAACAACCATTCTAAGGGATACTAGAACCATGCGCCCAAGGCTTGGAGTATAGCAAATTCCAAAGGCAGAGAAAACTGACTTATCTAGCAATCCTGTGCCAAACTGCATTGTGTGACCAAAGCAGTCCTAATTTCTACTCTTTTTGACACAGTAGTGCAATAATAATGTCCCCTGAGAATTCAGTTGATTAGCACTAATTAGGCGCAACTCAACATCTAGGTCTTGAACACCAGAGGATATCCAAGAAAGTCCTGTACCAAAAATCAATGGTTCAACTGTAAGATAGATTTCATCTACCCACCCACGGTTTATGAAGTAGCGATAAATCTCTGGACCTCCCAAAATCGCAACAGATTTTTTAGGGAAACTAAAATTCTCAGCAACCCAGGTTTCCATTTCGACCAGTTCAGGATTTACATAACTGAGAATCGGATTACCATACCTTGGTTCAAGTATTTCGCTAGCTGGGGGTAATGTTCTGGTGAAGATCAAACAATTCCGTTGACTCATCATAGTTTCAGCCAGTTCGTAGGATTTACGCCCCATAATGCACAAGTCGCACTGATCAAGAAACTCGCCTAGGAAAGATTTATCTTCCTTTGAAGCCCAGTCAATAATATCTACGGCTTGCCTTGCTATTATGTTGTCTAAGCTACTGACTGCTAGAATAGTAACCTTTATTCCAGGTAAAAATATCATAACTAAGATTTTAATCCTTCAAGTGAACTTTTTCATCCTGAATCTCGCTTTGATATACTCTTATTCTTAAAGACCATGTAAGGCCTTTAAAAATCAGGAGTCCAATGAAAGCTTTTTACTCGCAGCGGATTTTCATAGAAGGTGTATTCAAGCCGGGTTATCTAATTGTTAATGAGGGTAGAATTGAAGCTCTTCTACCTCAATTACCATCGAGTTTTCCAGGAGAGATTATAGACTATGGAGGGTTCACACTTCTACCTGGTTTCATTGATTGTCATGTACACGTCAATGAACCAGGACGTACGGAGTGGGAAGGCTTTGAAACTGCCACTCAATCCGCTAGCTTTGGTGGAATTACAACACTCGTGGACATGCCTCTTAACTGCTCCCCCGTCACAATTAGTGAAGAGGCACTTAGAATTAAACTCCAAGCTCTACAAGGTAAAATTCATGTTGACTGCGCCTATTGGGGTGGAGTTACCCCTGGTTCAATTAATGATTTGTCCGATCTACTAGATGCTGGCGTAATGGGCGTCAAAAGTTTTATGATCCATTCGGGATTGGACGAGTTTCCCCATGTGGGAGTGCAGCATATCAGAGAAGCAATGCCCTACCTTCAAAAGGCAGGACTTCCCTATCTAGTTCATGCTGAACTAGACAGCGGTGAAGCTACACATATTAAGATTACCAATCGCTATCAGGACTTTCTCGATAGTCGCCCCCATAGTTTTGAAACAAACGCGATCAAACATTTGATACAGCTTGCCGAAGAAACCCGCTGTCGCGTGCACGTGGTTCATTTATCTTCTGCTGAAGCAATCCCCATGATAGCTGAGGCTCGACAATCCAATATTCCATTGAGTGTTGAAACCTGTCCCCATTATCTTTGCCTAGAGGCCGAAGCGATTGATGATGGTCAAACAGTTTTTAAGTGCTGTCCACCAATCCGCGAGCATAGTAATCGTCTTGCTCTTTGGGAAGGGCTTCGACAGGGCCATATTGATATGATCGTATCGGATCATTCGCCATGCACACCAGATCTAAAACTACTTGAAGAGGGAGACCTTGATAAAGCCTGGGGAGGAATCTCCTCTTTACAATTTTCAGTATCTTTAATGCTTACAGAAGCAGTCAAACATGGCTTTGAACTTTCAGATATTATTCGATGGATGAGTGAAAATCCAGCACGTTTTCTAGGTCTAGAGCACCGCAAAGGGTTTCTCAAGCCGGGCGCAGACGCGGATATTGTTGTTTTTGACCCTAATGAAAAATACACCATTAAGCCTTCGATGATTCTACACAGAAACAAGCAAACCCCTTACGAACAATTCGAGGTGCAAGGTAAAGTCCAGGCAACCTATCTAAGAGGGCAAGCCGTCTACAAAAAAAATCAAGCTTTCATGGCACCCATTGGCAAAAGTATTTTAAGGATGACATTATGAATATACGAACATCAGAATATGACAATCGCTTTGCTCTGCGATGGATCGATTTAGCTCAAGCTAGACTTGGCGGTGAGGTACTCTACGCCACTGATGATTTTTTCGCAGAAAAAGAAAATCTAATCAAACCAGGTCGCGGAATATTCATCGAAGATAAATACACCGAAAACGGAAAATGGATGGATGGATGGGAATCTAGGCGAAAACGAGTAGAAGGTCATGATTACGCAGTTCTTAAACTGGGCTTGAGCGGAGTAATCAAAGGTTTTGACATTGACACCAATCACTTTCTTGGTAATCATCCTCCTCATGCTTCAGTGGAAGCTTGTTGCCTACCAGATAATGAAAGTCCTGATTTTCATGATGATTCGCATTGGACTGAGATCTTAAAAAAATCTGAACTGCAGCCTGGAAGCCAGAATTTTTTTGAAATCAATAATCCACAACGCTGGACTCATTTAAGACTTCATATTTACCCCGATGGTGGAGTGGCGCGCTTCAAAGTGCATGGAATTGTACAGCCTGATTGGGCAAGTGTTCCCCCAGAAGAAATCTTAGATTTCCTAGCTGTTCAGAACGGTGGAATGGCCGTGACCTGTAATGATATGTTCTTCAGCGCTAAAGAGAATCTTATTATGCCTGGTCGTGGAATAAACATGGGCGATGGTTGGGAAACACGTAGACGTCGCGAAGAGGGTAATGACTGGATCATTTTAGCTTTAGGCCATCGTTGTACTGGTGAATCAGTAATCATAGATACTGCTCATTTCAAGGGTAATTATCCTGACAGATTCGATTTATGGGGTGCAGACTTATCCAAAGCCCATCACAAAGATCTTGAATCGTACAGCTCTTGGCTGCCCGTTATTCCGCCAACCAAACTTGAAGCTGACAGTATTCTGGAATTATCTAATTTTGAAACCAAAGGCCCCTTCACCCATCTTAAAATGAATATCTATCCCGATGGAGGCGTAAGTCGTTTGCGCTTCTTTGGAAGGAAAAGCATTTGAACCTTACGCAACTAAATCTGTTAACTCAAAAACAAGCATACGAGGAGTTTTATAAATGTTGTGCTTGCCAGAGGCTTTGTAAAGAACTTAGCGAAATGAGACCTTTCAGCGATATCAAACATTTACTTTCTACTGCGGACTCACTATGGAAAAACTATGGTGAGTCAGAATTTCTTGAAGCCTTTAAGGGTCATTCAAAAATTGGAGATCTAGATAGCCTAAAGAAAAAGTACGCAAATACCCGCCAGTGGTCGCAGCAAGAACAGGCTGGCATGCAGACAGTAGACGAAAGAACTCTTTTGGAACTAATGGATCTCAATGAAGCATATGAGGATCGATTCGGTTTCATTTTCATCGTTTGTGCAACAGGTAAAACTGCGAGTGAGATGCTAACAATACTGAAGTCCAGAATTAATAACGACGCTGTTCAAGAGCTACAAATTGCTGCTGGCGAGCAAGCTAAAATCACCAAAATACGATTGGAGAAACTTCTATGAGTATAACAACTCACGTGCTAGATACTGCACTGGGCCTACCCGGTCGAGGAATACACACTATATTGGAAAGAATGACCTCCATAGATGCAGCTCATCACCAAGAAGTATGGGAATCAATTGCAGAAGGAGTTACAAATAACGATGGACGAATACCAGGCTTTATTCCAGAAAATTGTAAAATAGTATCTGGAACCTATCGCATTACCTTTTTCACCGCCGACTATTTTAAGTCAATGAAAAAAGACTGCTTTTACCCTTACGCCAGTATAGTCTTTGAAATTAACGAGCCCGAATCTCATTATCATGTGCCCCTTTTAATAAGTGGTTTCGGGTTCTCTACTTACCGAGGAAGCTAATCATGACCAGTACCTTTCAAAAATTTGATGTGAGCTCTATTGTTTCAAAACTCAATGCTGCTAACGAGCAGTTCATAAGCATTTACCCCGGAGAAAGTTCTAAGAGGCAACCGGTGCATACGGTTTATGGTGGAGCCAATCTATTCAAACATAATACAGCCGAAAAATTCGGTAAATTATCTCAGAACGCACTACTCCAATATGCTCCCAATTTCGTTGTATTAGCCCATGCACTGAGGTTACCAGGTCATAAAACACTTCCTGTGACAGAGGCAGAGATATCGCGTCTTGTAAACTCGGTAAATGAGTTTGGAGTCGACCCAAGCAACAAATCCATATGGCTTCCTTATACAGTTTATCGCCAAGTCAAAAATAAGCTTGAATCGGAAGCACTGGAAGACTTTCGTATTGATTTCGAAGACGGGTTTGGAAATCGCCCTGACGATGAGGAAGACGCCGTAGCTATCCAAGCCGCTCGAGAAGTTGCTCTTGGAATGGAGAATAATGCTCTACCTCCATTCATTGGAATTCGAATCAAACCATTCAATCGAGAAGCTACTGACCGTGGCGTAAGAACGCTCGATTTATTCGTAACTACTTTATCAGAACTAACCAATGGAAAACTACCTGAAAACTTTGTGGTGACTCTACCTAAGGTTGAAATACCAGAGCAAGTGGATGCTTGTGTGAACCTTTTTGAAGTTCTTGAGAAAAACACAGCCTTAAATTCGGGCTCCTTGAAAATGGAAATTATGATCGAGACAACTCAATCGATCATTAATTCCAAGGGAGAAGCTACCATTCGAACATTGGTAAATTCAGCCCGTGGGCGTTGTACGGGGGCCCATTTTGGTACCTATGACTACACAGCTTCCTGTGACTTGATTGCCGCGCATCAGTTAATGGACAGCCCAGTATGTGACTTTGCTAGACATGTAATGAAAGTGGCATTGATGGGAACCGGTATCTTTATATCTGATGGAGCCACTAATGTAATGCCCGTGGGTCCCCACCGAGCCGCTGAAGGCGCAGCATTAACCCCGCTACAATTACAAGAAAATGTGGAGACAGTTCACAAAGCCTGGAAACTAGATTATGACCATATAATGCATTCACTACAGCATGGCTTTTATCAGGGTTGGGATCTCCATCCAGCCCAGCTACCAATCCGCTATGCCGCTTGCTACTCATTCTTTCTGGAGTCCTATCTAGAATCTGCCACCCGGCTTAGAAACTTTGTAGAAAAAGCGGCTCAAGCAACTCTCAGCGGCGATGTCTTTGATGATGCTGCCACAGGGCAAGGTCTTTTGAATTATTTCTTAAGAGCCCTCAACTGCGGGGCAATTTCAGCCAAAGAACTTGAGTTAACTTCACTTAGTCTCGCCGAAATTCAGACCCGTTCATTTCTGAAAATTTTGGAAGGTAGAGCGAAAATATAATTATGAAATTAGAAAGTTTTCGACCAACGCCACGCATATTGATGGGGCCAGGACCCAGCGATGTTCACCCCAGAGTCCTTGAAGCTTTATCTCGTCCAACAGTAGGGCACCTCGATCCTCAATTTCAAGAACTGATGTCCGATTTGATGCCGATGCTCAGATCAATCTTTCAAACCGATAATCAACTTACTTTTCCGGTTTCCGCTCCAGGTTCTGCTGGGATGGAAACCTGTTTCGTTAATTTAGTGGAGCCTGGCGATAAGGTCATTGTCTGCCAAAACGGTGTTTTCGGTGGCAGAATGAAAGAAAATATTGAACGCTGCGGTGGATATCCTATTATAGTTGATTCTGCGTGGGGTAGAGCCGTCGAACCTGAAAAAGTGGAATCCGCACTCAAAAAGAATCCCGATGCAAAAATTGTAGCTTTTGTGCATGCTGAAACTTCAACCGGAGCATTGAGTGATGAAAAAACCCTGACTAAGCTCGCCCATGAACATGATTGCTTATC
>CAZYUV010000158.1:0-7746 GCA_964650625.1 uncultured bacterium | reverse complement strand
GGTGAAGATTTATGTGCTATGGCTGTGCGAAGTTTTCTAGAAATTGAAGCTCTTGGAATCAATACTGTATTTGTTGAAAAGCTCAATTCAACCGCTATTCTTGTTCAATTAGTAGATGTTATAGATCCACAACAGAAAGATCTGCGTAAAATACAAACGAACCGTTTAGTTCCTTTAGAGTGTATCATTCGCAATGTGGTCACGACCACTTCCTCTGCGTGTAAGCGTTTAGAGAATGGCAGCATGCATCCATTGGCTATGGGCCTATCAAAGTTACCCGATAAGTACCCAGTCATACTTCCAAAAATGTTTTTTGACGGCAGCACTAAACTGGGTCCCACCGATGATTATCTGCCATGGGACCAACTTAAATCATTAAGTGGAGAGAGTACTGAACTTTTGAATGATATTGAATTACAAACCCGACGTATAGGGCAGTATGCTCTTCAAAAAGGCGCAGATTTAGGCCTAATAATCAACGATTTCAAGTTGGAGTGGGCGCTCAATGAAAAAGGCGAATTAATGTTGGCTGATGTGCCTTTAGCAATGGATGAAATCACCTCTGCTTACTGCGGTTCAAGTTTCAAAAGTCTGGATGAACTAGACCCCAATCTACCTATATTTGTTCCTGCCATTAATCATGGTAAAGACAGCTATGTGAATGTCAGCAAACAAATCTATCGCGATCACTATATGGCAGCTCATCCAGAATGGTGCCGCTCGCTTGAAGTAGCCAAATCAAATAAGTTAAGTAAATCAGAATATCCCGTACCAGAGCCACCACCTGAAGAGCTCGTAAATTTAGTTAGTGAAATGTTTGCCGGCTTACGAAATCTATGGACACCTCAGGATACCCGACAAGCGAGATCATTGAGTGAGTCGACTCAAGCATACAAGCAGTGGGCCATGCACTACTATGAAGTGGAGAACCAATTATGAGCTTAACAAAACAATGGGTTCATCAGCACCCACTCATGGGACGCTACAGTAGCAGTAAAATGAAAGCTCAACTGGGAAACTTTGGATCAGATCTCCCTGAAAGTGGACCTCTACAGAAAAAAATACTAGAGATTTTCTCGCCTATGAAAAAAGCGGTCGGGTGGCGTCGACTATGGCTTGCTTTAGCTAAAGCTCAGCACGCACTTGGTATGGAAATAACCGAAAAACAAATCCAAATTCAACAGAATTTGCTTCGAAAAGTTGATCTTGAAGCCTGCGCCGCAGAAGAAAAACTTACGCGCCATGATGTGATGGCTCATCTACATGTGTTGAAAAATCAAATGAATGCTATTGAGAAGGATAGTGCTCGACATCTCCATCTTGGCGCTACAAGTTGTTTTGTTACTGATAATCAAGAAGTTATCGCCCAGAACGAAGCCCTCGACTATCTTATCCAGAATTGTAAGTACGCTAGCCTTAAACTACGTCTTACAAGCTTAAAGAAAAGAATTAAAGCCCGCGGAGTTAAAGGTACAACGGGAAGCCAAGCTAGTTATTTTGAGTTGTTTGATGGTGACTTTAAAAAAGTTCTAAAACTAGAGCAATTGGTCATGGAAGAATTAGGTTTCGGTAGTTCATACACTGTCACTGGACAAACCTATCCACGAGTACAAGATCTATTCTTGGTTGGCCAACTCTACAATCTAGCGCATTATTTTAGAGGTTCTACAGCCAAAGACATCCAGCGAAAGCTTTACTCAATTAGACAATCATTAGCGCACATGGCAGCTCAGCAATGGTTAGAAAGAAGTCTGGATGATTCGGCTCAGCGCCGAGTACAGATTTGTGAAGCCTTTCAATTATTCGCCCAGTTAATTGAGTCAGATTGCAATTATGTAGGCCCCAGTCCTCGAACCCTGGATTCCTCGCTATCGGAAGCACTTCAGACTTTAATTGAAACGCAAGCACTAGTATTAGAAAGAATGGCTCAATTCGCTGAACGATATAAAGAAAACGCCTGCATTGGTTACACACATTACCAAGTAGCTCAACCTGTTACTTATGGTAAACGAATCAGTCTCTGGATTCAGCACCTACTTCCCGCTTTTGAATTACTTGAAAATTGCCTCAATGATAAAGAATTATGCTCTCTTGAACTTGATTTAGCATTAGATCTATGGGCTTCTGCCAGTAGTAAAATTGGTACAGATTGTCGACTTTTACAGCACGATCTTGAATTAAGCGAGCCATTTGGTAAATCTCAAATTGGTTCATCAGCTATGGCATATAAAAAAAACCCAATGCGAAGCGAAAGATTGTGCTCGCTATCCAGAGTAAAACTAGATCAACTTAGGTTCTGCGATTCTCCGGAAATGAGTATTCTATGCATCGACTCGCTTCTGCAGCTGAAACTAAGTATCTTCAGCCCCGATAATGAGAAACAAATAGGCTTTCAGGTTCAACAACTTACAGTTTCGCAAAGACTAGATCAAGTACTGCCTTTTTTAGTGAGTGAACGACTTTTAATGCTTGCTGCACAGAGGGGAGCGGATCGCCAGGAAATGCACGAAATTATTCGTCTTTGCATGTTAGATTCCCGCAAAAAAATGCAAGCTAATCCAGGACTCGCAAACCCATTCTTGAATTTATTGGATAAAACGAATTTTCCAGTAAAACAGCATGAAGTACCTGATCTAGATGACCCTGCTCGATACATCGGTTTTTGTGTTGAACAGGTTGAATATTTCTTAGAACAGATAAAGCCTATTTGGAAAAAGTATGAGGTCCGTCTAAGATCAGAAGTTGAGGAGGTACGTGTCTAATGAAAGTGGCAATTTGTGGTAAAAATGGATTTGGAGGTCGCGAACATTCTCTAGCGTACCTTATTAAGAAACAAAATCCCAATGTGCAACTTTATCTATATCCAGGCAATGGCGGCACCGAAAGCCTAGGTGAACATAGAGCAGTAAATAGTATTGATCAGATGATAGAAGATATGCTCAACCTAAAAATTGAGTTAGTTATTCTTGGTCCGGAAGCTGACCTAGAAGAAGGACTGGCTGATCTACTTCGAAAAAAGGGAATCGCATGTTTTGGACCCGGACGTGAAGGGGCAAGACTTGAAACCAACAAATTATTTGCTAAAAAAGTTATGGAAGTGGGTAATGTGCCCACTGCTCAACATAAGTACTACTCAGCACTTGAATTAGATTCTTTGTTGCATGATATAGAGCATCGACCGCCACCTTATGTCATCAAAGCCAATGGACTCGCAGCAGGAAAGGGAGTTTTCGTTGTGAACCACCTATCCAAAAAAGCTCAAGCAGTGCAATTCGTACAAGAACTAATTTCGGGTGGCTATGGAGGTTCTGCAAAAACAGGAGTATTAATTGAAAACTTTCTTCCAGGTGAAGAAGCCAGTCTTTTTTATCTTGTGAACACCTACACTTCCGAACTTATTCCAATGCGTCCAAGTCAAGATCATAAACGATTGATGGATGGTGATGAAGGACCTAATACTGGTGGCATGGGTGCTTATAGTGATGCCCCTTTAGTGACAGATAGTATTCTTCAAAACATCCACCAAAAAATCGCAAAACCTACTATGAATGCGTTACAAGCTTTGGGTATAGACTATGTGGGTGTTTTATATTTCGGTTTAATGATTGATGGCGACAATTGCGCCGTCGTAGAAATAAATGCTCGCTTCGGCGATCCTGAAATTGAAGTTTTAGCACCTAGAATAAAGTCAAACTTTCTGCAATTGTTAAATTGCCTAGCCAATAATCAGAAGTGCTCTGAGATCGAATGGACTAACCAAGCTTGTGTAAGTGTGGTGCTTGCTTCCGAAGGTTATCCTATTAAATCTAAAAAAGGATTACCCATACACGGTTTGAATTTGGTTCCCAAGGACATTCTTATTTTTCATGCTGGAACCCGTAAAGAAAATGGTCAGGTTGTGACTAATGGAGGCCGCGTTCTTAATGTAGTAAGTCTGGGTACAGATATTCATAGCGCAAGAAAACGAGTATATGATTTTTTGTCTGAAGGCATCTTGTACTTTGAAAATATGCAATATCGTAAAGATATAGCAAGTAAGGCAGATCGATGGATAAGCTAACGGAAAAAAGTTATGACAGATCCAAAGATAATGGAGTCAGCCCAATAAATCTGGATGATGGCCAGATCGGCCATCATTGTGGAATCGCTTATGTGCGTAGTCGCAAGGACTACGATAGTCTAGCAAAAAAATATTCGGATCCTTATTTTCTAATTAATCTTATTTATTTGATGCTACTGCGACAGCGTAACCGAGGTTTAGATGGTGCCGGTATCGCCACTGCCTTTATTCCCTACACTGATTACGTAGAACAAGAGTATCTCTTTAAAGATAAAATGATTAGCAAGGACGCTGTCTCTGATTTATATGAGTCATTGATGCAAAAAGATCATACGGGCCAATGTCTAGCAGATCAGCGCAAGGGTGACTGCATGATCGGGCACGTTCTTTATTCAACCATGCTGAGTACCGTCTCTTATCGTTATGTCCACCCTGTGGAGCATCAGGACCCTTGGCCGCACCGACGCATCACGATAGCGATGAATGGTAACTTTGCTAACAATTCTGAGCAGCGTGAATTTTTACGTAGCGTAGGTCAAGCACCCACTAGCTGTTCAGATATGGAAGCTCTCGTGGAAAGTTTTGGTCATTTTCTGGGCCTAGCCCACATTAGAATGATACAAAAAGGCTTGAGTCCCGAAGAAATTTCTGAACAACTGGACTTAGTTGCCGTAATGCGTAAAGTAAATAAGCAATTACAAGGAGCCTTTGCTCTCGAGGGCATTGTAGGCAATGGTGATAGCTTTATAGCTCGCGACCCATTCGGAATCCGACCCCTGTATTATGCCATTCATGATGATTTCATAATAGGTGCCAGCGAATGGAGCGCTATACAGGCCACTTTTTCTTCTATGGATCTTAAACCTCAAGAGGTAAAAGAGCTACCAGCTGGCCACATACTAGTGGTTAAGAGTAACGGTAAAATAATATTAGAACGCTATGCTGAGATCACACAAGACAAACCTTGCATGTTTGAACCGGTGTACTTCAACCGTCCAAATAACCGCGGTACTTATAATATAAGAAAACGATTAGGCGCCCAATTGGCTACAATTATTCAGCAGCAAATACCAGATCTAAATGATACGGTTGTAAGCTATGTACCAAACACTTCTGAAACTGCTGCGCTCGGCTTGTATGAAGAGCTCTTAAGATTAGACTATCAAGTAAAAGCTCGCTCTATTTCTGAATCCAAGTCTGAATTATCAGCACAAGAAATGGAAAGGTTCTTAAAACCAAGCATTCGTTTTGAACAAACACTGACAAAAGATATTAAAATACGAACCTTTATTTCACAGAAAAAATATCGCAATCAACTGGTTCTAAATGCCTACGACTCTATTGAAGATTCTGCCGCTCTTTTTCGTGGAAAAAGAATTATTGCCGTAGATGATTCGATTGTCAAAGGCACAACCCTTGAACGTAACGTAATCAGAACTCTAATTAGAGCCGGCGCCAAAGAAATAGTAATTGCTAGTTCGTGCCCTCAAATTCGATATCCTTGTCCATACGGTATCGAAATGAGCACCTTAAAAGAATTCATTGCTTTTAGAGCTGCTATTGCTTTGAATTTAGAACACATGGGTCAAGAGCACCTTGACCAGATTCATCAAGAAACTATCTATCAACAAAAAAGAATCGATAGCAATCCTACTTTTTTGCCTGCTAATTTCGTAAATCAAATCTACGAACCATTCCACAAAGATCAAATCAGTGCAAAAATCGCTGATCTGGTGAAACCGGCTAATCTTGAGTTCGATGGTGAAATACGAGTTATCTATCCCAGTGTACAAGAATTAGTCGAAGGACAGGGACGAGGCGACAATCTAGATAAGGCATGCCTTGATGGTACTTACCCAGAACTAGGCGGACTACGTGTTCTAAACAGAGCATTATTAAATTACTTTGAAAACTTGGATGAAAGAGCTTACTAAGGAAACGCATGAAAAAACTGGCTTTGATAAGCACCTATAACAAAAGCGGAGTAGTGGAATTTGCTAAAGAGCTAATAGCTCTTAATTATCAAATCCTGTCAACCGGAGGAACTGCAAGTGCACTCCAAGAGGCAGGACTGGAAGTAAATCAGGTAAGCGAATTTACTGGGGCTGATGAGGTTTTTGGAGGTAGAGTTAAAAGCCTTCATCCCAAAATACACGGCGGACTTTTGATGCGACCCGATAATCTCAAAGATCTACAGGAAGCTAATCAGCATGGATACAACCCTATAGAAATTGTAGCCGTAAATCTCTACCCCTTCGTGGAGGTTACTAATCAGCCAGAATGCAACTTAACAGAAGCCATAGAAAATATCGATATTGGGGGACCAGCCATGTTGAGAGCTTCTGCAAAGAATCATAAATATGTCACCACAATTTGTGACCCTAATGACTATCCCAGAGTGATAGAACAATTGCGTACTGATGGTCACACGAGCCAAGAACTTCGAAATGAACTTGCACTCAAAGTATTCGCTAAAACTATGCATTATGATAATGCTATTCACAACTATTTAAATACGCATTTTGACAGTAACCCTGAACAACTTAATATTCGTCCTGAAAAAAGTCCGTGGTCGCCACGTTATGGAGAGAACCCTCATCAGAAAACCAATGTTTTTTTAGAGGGTAATGCTTTCAAAGATGACATTTCTCTCATACAAGCCAAGCAGGAACACGGCCAAGATATGAGCTACAACAATTGGCTTGACTCAGACGGAGCCTTAAGATCGGTACTAGTACTCAATGAATTACAGAAACCAGCTGTATCCGTTATTAAACATGGTAATCCCTGCGGACTTGCTTGTGCCGAAACTCCTCGTCTAGCACTTGAGAGAGCTTGGCAAGGTGACCCAGTCAGTGCTTTCGGTAGTGTAATAGCTAGTAATAGAATTATTAATAAAGAATTTTTGCAAGTTTTGACATCACGTCCCGGAGCTGATGGAAGAAAAGGATGGTTCGTAGAAGTTCTTCTAGCACCTGGCTTCGAATCAGAAGCAATTGACTATATCCAGTCAAAAAAATCCAAGGCCAAAATGCGTTTGCTCAGCGTACCAGGGCTGGATACAGCTGAGGAGGCAAGAGGTTGGCAGTGGAAGAGTATTCTAGGCGGCTATTTAGCCCAACAAGAAGATCATGATGTCTATCCAGGAGTTAACTTTCATAAACTTTTGGCAGAGCCCTTTGAAGTAGACTTTGCGGGTCGACCATTTTTAGTTGGCAATATGACAGGCAATGAGCTTTCCGGTAGCCTTCAAAAGGCGGCAGACTTTGCCTTGCGAGCCGTTAAAGTGACCCATTCCAACGCTATTGTAATTGCCCGAGACTTACAAGGCCTTGGAACCCAAATGTTAGGCATGGGAGCAGGCCAACCTAATCGTAAAGTGAGCAGCTTTCTGGCCCTTCAGAAAGCTCGAGAAAATTTGTCTCTTGAATATCGTATGTTGCATAAAACAACCCGTGAAGGGGAAGAGATGGACCACAACCTTCTCAAATCACAATGGGAAGAATTTGTGCAGTTACAAGAACAAAGAGGATTACTTCAATTAGCTGAAGAAGACTACATATGTAAACAACTAAGTGAATATTGCGCTGCCGCTTCTGATGCCTTTTTTCCATTTGCGGATGGACTTTTGGAATTAAGTCATGGGGGAGTCAAAACTATCGTTGAACCAGGTGGTTCGATGCGCG
>CAZYUV010000157.1:0-7807 GCA_964650625.1 uncultured bacterium | reverse complement strand
AAAGATTTCAAAACTTTAGAATCTGCGATGTCTCCCTCAACAAAGTCCACACCTGACGGCACGTTATTCATGAAACCGCTAGAAAGATCATCCAAAACAAGGACACTAGCACCCTCTTTTAACAATCTTTGAACCAGATTAGTTCCGATAAAGCCCGCGCCACCAGTAACAAGAAAACGATATGATGCCAAATTCATTGCTAATAATTTAATACATAATGAGTAATATTTACAGCCATCTTAGCAGCTAGGTCACGCAGGTCAGATGACACATTATGCACATTCGCATCTTCTAGACCATCACCAATGTCCGAACTGTAGGAATAAAACAGTATCATACGACCCTCATGAAACAAACCAAAACCTTTAGCCGGCTTTCCATCGTGCTCATGAATTTTAGGCAAGCCTGTTAACTTAAAAAAACCATCATAAATTGGATGACTCGCATCAATTGCCTGCAATCGCTTTCCCGGGAACACCTTTAAAATATTCATCCTAAAGAAACGATCCAAACCATAATTGTCATCAACCCACAAAAAGCCGCCTGACAGTAGATATCGCCTTAGAGTGTCAGCCTCATTTTTTGAGAAACTAATATTTCCATGACCAGTAGCATAAAGTAAATCCACACCCCATACCTCTGAACCCTTCAAACCCACGGGAGCCTTAATATCCAACCTACATCCAAGGTTTTTCTTGACCGCTAATCGCCAGTTTTTAAGACTCGTGGGGTTGGCATACCAGTCACCTCCACCAGAGTATTTTAGACGAGCGACACTAACCTGCCCACTTGACTCTTGCGCTAAGAAACATGACGATAAAATCACTAAACAAAATCTAAATATAATTGGTGTGTAATTACCCAAAGTCATTCATCAAGTGTATGTCTTTTACACTTCCTAGAAAAGCTTATTTTTATACGCGACTCAAAATTACTCACCTCGAAGAATTTCTTGGAGTAAATCCTCCGTATCATCTTGGGATTTTATTACCTCAACTACTATTTTTTCGGTAAAAGCAATTTCCGATAAACCAGACACTGTACTTAATTTCATTTGATATTTTCCAGGAGGAACCCTCCGTCGAAGCCTAACCTTCCAGAAACGCTTCAAATTGGCAGATTGAAACTTTTCACGCCCCAAAACCTTCCAATCTTTACCCATATACAATCCCTCAGGGTCATACGCTTTTAATAACACCGTTATTTCGCCTCGACGAATTGGAGGCTCAATAGAAAAATAAAGGTCTTGACCTACTGACTGTAACTTTGTGTTCGGCAATACCGTGAAGACTCTTGGGTAATCGCTAGGGTAAAATTTAAGAATTGTCTTTGCCCTGCACGTTGCTTGAATATTGTTTTCATCAACAATTTTCAAGGATACTCTGAAGTTACCCTTCACTTTGCGACCCTCCAGAAACATCTGAGAGATTGAATCTAATGCCTCATGCACCACCTCTTCTCCAGACTCATCAACCAAAGTAAAATATTTTTTAATCCGACCAACACCGCCTCTTACAGTTGCCTGAAATTTAACCGGAGTCTCTGAATAAATCCCATACTCTGGGGACACATTCAATCTACAACTCAAGTTTTCAACTCGAAAATGATATCTCTTCGTAGTCTTATTACCATCACCATCAATCGCATAAATTAGCAGCTGAATGGAACGCGACAGCGCACTAGAACTATCAATATCTAAACGTATTAAACGTTTTTTTCGATTCAGGTATACTGGCGCCTCATCGTTTACTATGTATGCCAACTGAACAATATCATTCTTATTATCGGAAATCTCCATTTGAAGATTTTCAAACTCGTACGGACTTAAAACCTTGAAACTACCCTCTTTCAAAGAATTTAAATGCAATTCTGGCGCTATTCGCTCATCTAAAGATCTTTCGCGTTTAGAATGATTAATTATCTTATATTCAAAACGGAACATATCGCGAACTGAGTTCGACCCATAAATGGCTAGAATGTTCTCTCTTTGTGGAAAATAAACTTTTTTACTGAAATAACCTTTAATCACCGGCACAAATTGCACCTCTTGGTCATTAATAAGAAGCTTAACCTCTCGAACACTCAAGTCATTCACTAAACCCTCCAAGTTCACCTCTCCAATATCAACACCAACTAAAACATCTGGTGTTATAAGGGTGATCTCAACACTTGAAGGTTCCGCATTATTCTTTTGGAGCGCATCCCCTAATAGACTATTCGAAAAAACATAATGAGAAGAAAAAAAATGAAATCCTATGACGAGGAGTAAACGATAAACCATAATTACCATCATACGCTAATAAACGGACAATTGCAGTTGGTACAGTAAGACCCAACAAATACAAACTAAAATAAACAGCTATAAACAAAAGAACATTAAACCATACATTTTTAATCTATTTTGTCTTGTTTTTGTTCGAACTGTCCGATACAATACGAGCAAATTACAGATCAAACAATAACAAACATTAAAAAATAATTTTGGCACCGAGGAAAAGCTATGATCAAATTGGATGTAAAAAAACACCCCATCTATGGAGCTGATATAAGCAATGGTCAAATTGAGGTTTTTCAAGAAACCCAGGAAGCTGTAGACTTTTTCACTCAAAGAACCGAACTGGAAACATCCCGAGGTAAAATTGAGCTGCGACCACGAATTGAGCTAGATAAACCAATACCCACTTTTCTAATAAACGAAAGAAATACTGAGGATAGTAATCAACCAATAATGAGTATTGAAATTTAATATACGAACTCGAATCTCTAATTAAATAAGATCGAGATTAATAAACTCCAATAAATTTATCCGTTTCCGCTCCAACCGGAAACGGATTTTTTTTAGTCTTGATAATGACTTATAGGGTACGTTCAAATGAACACACACAATCTTTGAAAAAACAGGAAAATAACAACTTAAACCAGAATACACCTAATGACTGTATGACGAGGATCGATGCGGAAAAGCATCCATAAATAATGAGAAACTATCTTGTTAAGATATGAACTAACGAGCCTGCAAGAAATCAAAAAATTTGAAAAAAGATGCAAGCAGAAAGTAGCTCAGCCCTAAAGAAGACAATAATACAGTAGATATAAACAGCACTTCATTCATATTGTTTTATTCGGCAATTGTAACATTGTATTTAACGTTTTCAATACTCATGTTCCTCTGAAGGAAAAACTAAACCATTCACATCTTCTACGAAGTCCTTGACTGCCTGCCCCATAACTTCGCTTAAACGACCATAAGGCTTAATAAATTTTGGCTTAAAACCTTCATGAAAGCCCATCATATCGTGAAAAATGAGACATTGTCCGTCCACATGTTGACCAGCTCCCTGACCAATTACTGGTATCTTTAAAGCCTTCGAAACTAATCGACCCAATTCAGCAGGTACACATTCCAACATGAGTGCAAATATTCCAATTTTTTCAAGTTCCTTAGCCTGCTTGATTACCATTTCCCAATCGCTATTCTTTTCGTTGGAAAGAAGAGGGATTCCTCCTTGTTTGGAGTAAAAAGAATCTTTCAAACCTAAATGCCCCATCACAGGAACCTTAGCTTTCACTAGTGCTTTAATTATAGTAAAGTAATCCTTGCCACCTTCAAGCTTCACAGCATTAGCGCCACCATTCTCTATAAGATAACGAGCGTTTTGAACCGCTTCATCTTGTCCAAGTTCATAACTTGAATACGGCATATCAGAAACAATTAAACCCTTTACTACCGCTTTGCGAACTATCTTCGTGTAATAAAGAATGTCCCCAATGGAGACAGAAAACACATCCTGATCACCTTGAAGAGTTTTACCCAGAGAATCACCGATGAGTATACAGTCTACTCCCAGTTGATCCACCAGCCGTGCACTGTAAAAATCAGGAACACTCAACATAGTAATCTTTTTATTGGATTCCTTGAGATTTTTAAGAAGCTCACGGGGATCAACGCTTAGGATTTCTTGCATTCTTACCTCCATCGAATTAGGGGCCGAACTCTATCCGTTTCGACCGCTTCTGTCAACGTTTCTATATCAACAGACAAAATTTATTAACAATCTCAAGCATCTAATTAAGACCATTAAATTTAACGATAAAAGTTGTCCCACCTAAAACATTTTTCTCTACAGTTAATTCTGCACCATGACGATTAACCGCATCCCTGACCACCTGCAAACCTAGACCTGTGCCATAATTTTTGGTAGTAAAGAAGGGTTTAAAAATATCCTCGGAGTTATCAATACCCACGCCTGCATCTTTTACTTTAAAAATGTAAGCCTCACGAGCTAACTCTCCTGATATTTTAATATCGATAGAATCCGTCGAATGGCTTTCATATGCATTTCTTAAAAGGTTTTCAATCATTCTAATTAATAGATCTCGATTACCTTCAAGAATCACAGGCTCTAAATTGATTTTAATTTTACCCATATTCATTATTTCATTAAGTGAAGCGTTATCAATAGCCTCCAATAAAATATCCTGCAAAATTATTCGCTCTTTCATATTTAGATTTTCCTGCTGAAATACCATTAAAGTACTGACTGTATGATTAATTCTTTTTGCGTTTTTCTTAATAAAGCTAAGGTGTTCCTGGGTCTCATTATCACTTTCGTGCATTTCAGCTAAAGCTTCAGCTTGCAAAAGAATGATCGCCAATGGATTTCTAATATCATGCGCAACACCAACAGATATAGAACCAAACTCTGCTAATTTCTTTGATTGGCCATATTGTTTCTCTAAAATAAAAATTTGATTAAGCATATGCTTAATTAAAAATAATGCCGCGAACATGATTAGAATCAAGACGATACTTCCTGTTCTCAGATAGTTCTGCTGAAAGTTTAAGATTGATTCGAAAGGCAGACTGAATAAAAAAATGACTTCACCCACCACAGTTCCATTCGAAATGATAGGCTCTAAGCGCATATGTCCAACCGAAGAGTTTTCCTTATGTACGGGGTCAAATTGCCAGTCCCTAGAACCGAAAACTATAGATTGTTCTCGAGTTCTAATCTGCAGTGCCTGCAAGTAGTAAGTTTTTTCTATACGAATGAATTCTCGTTGAAAGTAACCTAAAGTTAACTTGTCAGAATCCTCTGAAAAAATACGGTAGAATAACTTGTGATCTAAACAACTTGACTTAAAGTCCTGCCATGCGCGATCCATCTGCTGTTTACCATATCCATGCAAATAAGCAGCTGTCTGGTTGCTAAGATACAAATGGTAAGACTGGAATAAAACGAAAAGTAGTGCACAAAATGCAAAGAAAATTAGAAAAGCTTGGCGACGCCCTTGATGCATCGTCGTATACCTCTTCTAGCCCATTCTCAATCTAGTTTCCATATACGGCTTTATTAAGAAGAAAATTCTATTCTGTTCATAACGCATTATTTCTTGGCGATAAAGCAGAGCCTCAAGGTCATGCTCTATTACCTTTGTCTTCAATGGGTTAATTTCAATATCAACAGAACTTAGGGGTGTACGCATCGCGAATGCACCGCAAATAAAAATTGTGAAAAAAATAAACGACGTGGAACTCTTTAAAAGTTTCATTAATATCTCCCTTGTAACAAATCACATCGAACAAAAGAGATTTAATTTTAGTGGTTTTTGTTTGAATTTTTTAATTTTTAGTTAAATTCATTAATCCAGAAAAACTCTAACATTGGATCATTAATTTTCTTGGCAATCTCCATAGCCTCCGACTTGAGAGACACCAATTCCTCCTCAAAATCCAACCTATCATCAATCTGATTAATTAACTCTTTGGATTCTTTCAAAAATGCCAATATATCTTTTTGTGTAAAATCTTTTGAAACTAGATTCCGAGCTTTTTGTAAATTTATTTCAAAATCGCTCTTGGTTAATTTGAACCTCTGACTCTTAGATTGCTTTGACTCTACAGATTTTAATTTTTGTCTCAATATTTTCTTTCTATTATCACTTGAGAAATCATCATTTAGAAAAGGGTCCGGTAGATCTACAAAGTCCTTAATATTTTCTTTGGAATCAACTTGATCTTCACCCGCATTTTTTCTAGCTGGTGTGCTGAATTTTTTAAATTTTGCTTCTAGAATTCTATCTATAGTACTTTCAAGGCTTACTAAATCTACATTAGTTGAGTTTGAAGAATTCCGTCGCGACTCCATATCAGTTGATCTGGACTTATTCTCTAATACAATTGTCGCTACCTCATTTCTTGGGTCAATAGAAAGTAATTGCCTCGCATAACTAATCATCTGTTCTGATTGTCCTAAAATCTTCAAAACTTGAATAATCTCTTCCATAATAACTACTGGCTCATTACTAATTGAGAGACAGTCTTTAAAAATGGACAACGCCTCTGCATGTCTATTAGATCTAACCAGTGAACGCGCTTGGCGAAGACTCCAATCTTTACGATCTCCAAATTTGGATATTGCCCTGCCTATCCACTCACTTAAACCTAAATCTCGACCCTCGACTTCCAGAAGATCCATACCTATTTCATAAAGTTCAGAACTCTCCATGCCTTCATTAACACATAAATCAAAATAGTACCTTGCAAGATCTGAATTATTTGCAGCAAGACTCTCTTGAATCACTTGAATAATAAATTTGGTACGCTCTCCTTCGAGTTCTAATTTTCTATATAGTCCGCTAGTTTTACTAATGAGCTCTTTTTCAAAGGGAAGGAACTCTCTCAACTCTTTGCACAACAAAAGCATATCGCTATTTTTTTCACTTAAAGCTTCCAGCTGCGTCAATGCTTCCATTTTTAATCCAATGGTGGCAAATCGCTCACCAATCTCCCTGTGAATTTCGCTCAAAACATAAATTGCTGCGGGATTTTTATCCACCAGACCACAATACTCGCAATATTCCATTAACTCTGACAGCTTACTTCTATTATCTAATATAAAATTTGAAATCTTCTTCCTCAAAATTTCGAAAGAAACATTTTCATTTAATAAAGTTTCCCACTCACCGACCTGATATTCTTTACTACTCCAAGTAACATCGTTAGACTTAGAATTATCAACATATAAGGAGCTAGTTAATGCAGGTCCTTCTTGAAAGTTTTCAAGATTCTGCACACTCTGGTGAGCTAAGCTTTTGGTAACTCTTGAGCCCAGATTTACAGGTTCAATATCCATTTTTACAATTTCATCCTCTATTAAGTAGCCCGAATCTCTTATTTGATCTAGTAAATGAGGCAATATTGATGACTGACCTGAAAAGTCATGCTTTGGCTGTAATAGCTCATCCGATTGCTCTAAAACATCAGTACTCCATACGGCTTCCCCCAAAGCCTCATTAGAATCCTCGATCGAAACATCTTCTGATAGATTTTCCTGGTCTAGTGATTTACGTTCTAACTCTTCAACCAAGCCCTCGCGTTCAACAAAATCACTCAAATCCGGCTCAGGCTCGAACCCAAAACTACTGAAGTCATCATCGATGGAAGAAGAATAGACAACCCCTTCTGATAGTTCCTCTATGTTCTCTGACGGGTTTTCTAAAATTTCTGAATCCTCAGTCAATACTGATGTTTCTGCGTCTGTATCAAAACCCTCTGACTGCGAATGCTCATCTAGAAGGCTGCTTCCCTGTAGATTATCAACACTTGAATCTTCCGGAAAAACTTCGCTAATACTTTCATCCAATTGAAGTTCATCATCAACGTTTGCAGACTCTATAATATCTTCTGTTAAATCATCATTCGGTACAGGCTCAGAAACAGAATCCTCCGCTGCGGCTACTTTAGGCTGCTCTTCACCAAAGCCCAAATCCATTTCTATTTCACCAGCATCATCCTCATCATCAA
>CAZYUV010000156.1:0-7837 GCA_964650625.1 uncultured bacterium | reverse complement strand
AGAGATCTAATCGATGACCAAACTCATCTTTATGGTATCAAATCCAATGTTTCGAGTGACCGAAAACAACTCGATATATCTGTTGATCGTCCTGGCGGGATGAGTCTCGAAGAATGCAGCTATTTGCATCGAGAGTTTTACAACAGAGATTTTTATGTAGACTATGAAGACTTCGATGTTACTTTTGGAACACCAGGCGTAAACAGGAAGTGCATCTTTCCAGTGGACTTTGTTTTCCATAAAGACAAGAAGTTTGAACTGACTACTACCGAAGGAAATTGTGTAATTGGACACGTAGAGGTTATTGATGCGGAAAAGCAGCTTCTTGAGATTAAGGGTAAGGCTAGGGACGCCAAATCCAAAGATCCGATTCAAAGCCACTCTCTACAATGGTCTGATGTTAAGAAAGCGCGTTTTCACTTGGAGTTTTAGGGAGTTATTATGAAATTCAATCTGATCACAGCCTTGAAAGAGCTGCAGAAGGAAAGAGGAATATCAGCAGAGGAGCTCTATCTAACGATGGAAGCTGCTCTTATTTCTGCCTACAGAAAAAATTATGATTTTGATGGAGAACTACTTATAGAAGTGGAAGATGACGGTAAAATCGCGGTTAAGACCTACAAAACTGTTGTTGACAAGTTGACTAACGCGGAACAAGAAATAACACTCAAAGAAGCTCAAACCATTGCTACAGAAGTGGAAATTAATGATCAAATTAAGGTAGATATAACCCCACGTCAATTTGGTCGAGTAGCTGCTCAAACAGCCAAACAAGTGATAAGCCAGAAAATGAATGAAGTTGATCGTAAAACGATCTATGACAAGTATTCAAATCGCATTAACGAATTAATCATTGGTAAAATACAGCGTTTTGATAAAGGCGATATACTAGTAGAATTGGATGATGGAGTGGAAGCTATCATGACGTTGAGAGAGCAGATACCGAGTCAGCGCTTCCGTCAGGGTGATCGAATAAAATCAGTAATTATAGATGTGCGCAGAACTTCCAGAGGTCCTCAAATAGCTCTTTCTCGTACTCATCCAGAATTTCTACAAAGACTTTTTGAACAAGAAATTCCAGAGATACCGGACAAGTTGGTGGAAATTAAAAGTATAGCTAGAGAACCTGGTGTACGAAGTAAAATCGCAGTTTATTCAGCGGAAGATCATATCGATGCCGTAGGATCATGCGTAGGACTCCGTGGTTCGCGCATCCAAGTGGTCGTGAATGAACTTTTTGGTGAAAAAATTGATATCGTTAAGTGGAATGAAGATCTTAGAGTTTACATTGCCAACGCATTATCTCCGGCTAGACCTAACCATATGGAATATATTGAAGATGAAAACCGCATGTTTGTAGTTGTACCAGATCAACAACTTTCGCTGGCTATTGGTAAAGAAGGGCAGAATGTACGTTTATCAGCCAAACTTGCCCATATAAAGATTGATATTGTAAAAGAGAGTGATTATATTAGGAGCCTTAATTCAGAGGGCCAATAATCCGCATTAGAAGAGGCTTTGCATGGCAAAAATAAGGGTATTTCAAATAGCAAGTGAAATCGGTTTTGATAAAAACAGACTGGTTGCTCTTTGTAAGCAGAACGGAATTGATGTAAAAAGTCCGCTAAGTTCGGTAGAAGACGATTTGGCGAACCAAATTCGAGCGCTCATTAAAACTGATGAGATGAGTGGCGCTAGCTCTGCGGATGGCGTGATTCGCTCAATGCGCGACCTTCCTTCAATCAGCTCTGATGATCTTGAAAAAGGAAAAGTTCCAATCTCCAGCGAGACAGCAGAGAAAGCCGAGCCTGAGAAAGCAGAAGCAAGCCCGGTAGCTGAGATCGTTCCGGAAAAGAAACAGGAAGCCGAACCTTCAAAAACTAAAAGCACTCCTAGATCCAGTCAACCTGAACCGCTTCCAGGAAGACAACCTCGGAAAAAGGTTGCGATGACAGAGTTTGAGCGTCAACAGGCTAAGATCGCCAAAAGAAAGAAGCAGAAAGAAAAAGCTCAATCTCGAGCAGAGCGCCGTGAAATGCAAAAAATAAAGGATGCGGAAGAAGCACGCACTCTTTATCTGACTGAAGGTGGGTCCCCTGGAGAACTAGCCGATGACATGGGAGTTTCAGCCAATGAAATAATATCCAAGTTATTCGCAATGGGAATCATGGCATCAATCAATCAGAAGCTTGACATGGATACCTGTGCGATTATAGCTGAAGAATATGGTTACATGGTAGCTGAAGATACTGGCAATGAAGAACTAATCGATCTAGATTTCGAAGACGCTGAAGATACGCTTCAGCCTAGAGAGGCAATCGTCACAGTGATGGGTCATGTAGATCACGGTAAGACAACTCTTTTAGATTACATTAGAAAAGCTGAAGTTGCCGCTGGGGAAGCCGGTGGAATCACACAACATATAGGAGCCTACAAGGTAAGTACTAAGTCTGGGCAATCAGTATGTTTCCTTGACACACCTGGCCATGAAGCATTTACTGCAATGCGGGCCCACGGCTCTCAAATCACCGATATTGCCATCCTGGTGGTAGCCGCGGATGATAGTGTAAAGCCACAGACCTTGGAAGCCATTAATCATGCCAAAAATGCTGACGTCCCAATTATAGTAGCCATAACCAAAATCGATCGCCCTGATGTCAATCCACAGAGAGTCTATGAAGATCTTGGTGCCAATGGACTTATTGTTGAAGAATGGGGTGGCACAGTTCCCTCTCAAGGCGTTTCGGGTATTACTGGAGAAGGTGTAGACGATCTTTTAGAATTGGTTGCCATTCAAGCTGATTTAATGGAATTAAAAGCGAATCCTAAACGTACTGGAGCAGGAGTCGTAGTGGAAGCTGGTCAACAGAAAGGTCGAGGTTCAGTTGCCACTATTCTAGTTCAGAAAGGAACCATCTCTGTAGGTGATATTATGGTGGCAGGTACCAGTTCAGGTCGCATCCGCTCTTTGACTGACGAATATGGTCGTAAGGTAGACCAAGCGGGCCCTTCCACTCCTGTAGAGATCACAGGATTCGACCATGTACCTGAATTTGCAGATCGATTTTTCACTGTAGACTCTGAAAAAGTAGCTAGAAATTTCGTCGAGCAGAGAGTAGCACGAGCCAAAGATCAGATGGTTCGTGGAGCGGACAAAGTGGTTAGCCTTGAAAACCTTTTCGCAAAAGTCGAAGAAGGCAAACTGAAAGAATTAAAAGTTATTGTTAAAGCAGATGTCCACGGCTCTGTTATTGCAATGAGCGAAAGTCTCGAAAAAATCCACAAAGAAGATGTCAGAGTAAAAGTGATACATTCTGGAGTAGGGTCTGTCTCAGAATCTGACATCATGTTAGCCTCAGCTTCGGGCGCTATAATTATGTGCTTTCATGTGAGAACAGATACTAAAACCGTTAATCTGGCCGAGGAACACGAAGTGGAGATTCGAAATTATCGTATCATCTATGAAGCCATTGAGCATATTGAAAAAGCTATAACAGGCATGTTGGACCCAAAATATAAAGAAGTTGTTTTGGGTCGGGCCACCTGTCGTGATGTATTCGCTATATCTAGAGTTGGTAAAATTGCCGGATGCTTCGTGGATTCTGGTAAAGTTCTCCGAGGGAAAGAAGCTAGAGTAATTAGAGACGGAGTAGAAGTATTCAACGGTAAAGTCGAAAGCATCAACCGCTTTAAGGAATCGGTCAATGAGGTGTTGAGTGGCTATGAATGCGGAATCAACCTCAGATATAATGATTTAAAGGTTTCGGATGTAATCGAAGTTTTTGAAATGCAGGAGATACCGCACGACTGACCGTAAATCTTGTCAGACAGTGAGAGTTGGGAGCAACAGATGCCACGAGGTCGAGGGTTTAAAGTTGAAAGACTTCAAAAAGATATCCTGCGCAATGTCAGTGGTGTGATCCAGAGAGATGTACGCGATCGTCGAATTGAACGCGCTTGTCCAATAATTAACAGAGTTCAAGTAAGTCCAGATGGTGGATTTGCTAGGTTATACGTGTCATTCATGAACTCAGGTATGAGTAATGATGATCGTGAAATAGCTATGAATATTTTACAAGGAATGACCGGTTACTTTCGTTCATGCCTAGCTCGCAATCTCGCTGTCAAAAACGTACCTATCCTCGATTTCTTTTATGATGATTGGGAAGAGCAATTGAAAGCAATGGACCAAGCAGTACAAGAGGAACAGGCAGAATTAGAATCCATTCAACATAAGGTTCAAGAATCTGAGGATGAGTCAGTCGAGGAATCTGACGAATAAAGCTAAATTCATGAGGAATCTTCTTTACAGCGATTTCAATGGGCTGATTAATTTAGATAAACCCATCGGAGTCACCTCAGCCGATTGTGTGCGATTCGTAAAAAGAATCTTTGGGGCACGCAAAGTTGGCCACGGAGGAACACTGGACCCATTTGCAACTGGTGTACTTCCAATAGGTGTAGGTAAAGCCACCAAAGAATTACAAAACTATCTTGAAGGCAGCAAAAACTATAAAGGTGCTTTTCGGCAGGGCTATCTAACCGATACATTGGATTGTGAAGGTAAACTTGTCGATTTGCAAACTTCCAAAAATATTGATATTGACGAGCTAAAACTATTAGCAAAGCACTTTATAGGAACCTATGAGCAACAAACACCAATGTTTTCAGCTCGTAAAGTCAATGGTAAAAAACTGTATGACTATGCCCGTAAATCTAAATCGAATATTCAAGTAAAACCACCGCTCCGAGCCGTAGAGATTTTCCAATTCCAATTAAATCCTTCAAAGGATCACCTAATTCATTTTGAAGTTAGCTGCTCTAAAGGAACATACGTTAGACAACTGATTCAAGACTTACTTGGTTTATTACCCGATGATAGAAAGATTCTGGGTACTCTCGAAATTCTTAGGAGAACCCAAGTTGGTTCATTAGATCACGAAAACTCGATAAGCCCGCAGAGACTTTTTGAAAAAATTATACTTTCAAAACCATTGGAGGGAAATTGGTGCCGACCATTATCAAGTTAGAAAATGTACATAATCGCCCTAAAGTCTGCCTAGCTATAGGGAATTTTGACGGAGTGCACCTTGGGCATCAAGTACTACTTCAACGGATTAGAGATCGTGCATCATCTATAAAACATCAAGCTTGGGTACTCACTTTTGAGCCTCACCCTCAAATACTCTTCAAAGGTTCTTCATACAAGCTTTTACAAACCTATGAACAAAAATATGAGTCAATTCTTGCAAGAAACCTAGATGGAATCTTTGTTGCCAACTTCAATTCTAAATTCAGGGAACAGTCACCTCAAGATTTTCTCACATATTTAAATAAGGTATTGGACTTACAAGCAATTCAAGTAGGCTATGATTTTCGCTTTGGCAAGGCAGGAGCGGGAAACGCTCAATTAATGAAAAATTTCTTCCAAAAATATAACATTTCAGTTGAAATCACTCATCGTCAACAAAAAGAGGGAATCACTTATTCATCCAAAAACCTTCGACAAGCTATCAACACGGGAGACACAAAATATTATTTCAAGACTGCGGGAAGATTTTTTAGCATTCGTGGTCAAGTTATCGCTGGTAGCCAGCGAGGGCGTACGATTGGATTTCCCACAGCAAATATAAATCCGCCGGAAAATCAAGTCCGTCTTATCCCTGGTGTATATGCCATAAAATGTTTCTACAAGGGTAAAACTTTAGGTGGCTTGGCAAATTTAGGCGAAGCACCCACATTTAATGAACATAAACATCAATTAGAAGCTTATTTTCATAATTTCAAAGGCGATTTATACGGAGAAGTTCTTGATATTCAATTTATCCAACAAATTAGAGAGGTCAAACAGTTTAATAGTGTTGATCAACTACGCTCTCAAATTCAAAATGATATAGCATGGTTTGAGCAACATATAATGCCGCAAATTGAAGGCATGGATTGCACAGTAGAGACTGAAGGAGTATAGTGCGCGATTTGATTCAAGCAATCAAATTACAGACAGGAGATAGTCATGAAAGCGGCAAAAAAACAGGAATTAGTTCAGTTTGCACAATGGCTGGCTCGTGAGCTGAAGCGAACAAACTCCAAGGATGTTTATAACTTGATCCAGAGCCTTGATTCCTTCCAAGGTCACTTAAACCGATTGGGAAGTGAAGAGGAAATACAAGAAATTGTTACCAACTCCAACTGGGAGTATTAATGGAAATGCTCAAACTTGAGCAGCACATTGAAAATCTGCGTCTTAAAATTGACGAACTATTAAAGAGTTCGCAAGCTGAATTTGGTTATCTTGATACAGTAACCCCTGTTATTAAAAACGCTATGAATCATTCCTTATTCGCAAGAGGAAAGCGTATACGCCCTATACTGGCATGCGAATCAACAATGATTTTTGACCCAAATAAAGAATTACTTGGTCTAGAAATGGGCCTTTGCATTGAATTGCTCCACACCTATTCTTTGATTCATGATGATTTGCCCTGTATGGATGATTCTGACCTACGTAGAGGATTGAAAACTTGCCACAAAGCCTACGGAGAAGATATAGCAACTTTGGCGGGCGATGCCCTACTTACTTGTGCATGGGAATTACTTATTGCTGTATCTACCAAATATAAACTGGATCACAGCCTCAGTTTACAACTCATCTCTCTTCTATCAAAAGCCGTAGGTGCAAGAGGAATGATAGCGGGACAGGTACTTGACCTTCAATCAGATCGTCAGAAGGTTAGTCTTGATGAATTAGAAAAAATTCACGTATACAAAACAGGTAAATTATTTATTGCTTGTTTGGAATTTGGAGCTTTAGTGGCCCAAGCTTCTTCTGAAGCAATTCATTATTTGAAAACTTATGGGTATCATTTTGGGCTTGTATTTCAAATCACTGATGACATACTAGATGTAACCGCTTCCACTGAACAACTGGGTAAACAGGCAGGTCTTGATGAGACTAATCAAAAATCAACTTATCCGGCATTGCTAGGTATCGAAAAAAGTCGAGAACTTGCCATCAAGCATGTTCAAGAAGGTATTGAAGCCCTACATCCCTTGTATAAAATAGGACTAAATCCTCAATTTTTTGAATCCCTTATAGGATATTTACTCACTCGAACTCATTAGGAGACTAAATGATTGCTTGTATTGTCCTGTTCGGTGGACGAGGTAATAGGTTCAAGCATTCCGAACCCAAACAATACTACAAAATTGATGGTAAAAGTTTATTAATGCACTGTTTAGACTCAATCAAAACTATTGAGAGTCTATCGCAACTTATAATCGTTCGTGAACCTATAGAGAGTGTACGCGTAGAAAATATGGTTGCAGAGATGGAATCATTTGACAGTCAATTAGAAGTAAAATTTTGTGACTCAGGCCCTATGCGATCTGATTCTGTATTAAATGGCCTAAAAGCATGTATTCCATCAACTAAGTGGGTTTTAATTCATGACGGTGCGCGGGCCTTCTGTCCCCCGATTTTGCTAAGATCCTTATGCGATCATTTATTAAAATACAAGGCAGGAGTTGTTCCAGCATTACCCATTACAGATACGGTTGTCGAATTAAATGCAGAAAATACGAATACCATAGCCCAAAGTTTGAGCAGAGAAAAATTAAGTAGGGTACAAACGCCACAAGCTTTTTCATATTCTCTAATTTTAAATGCATACCTAGAAGGAAAAGAAAATAGTTTTGAAGGAACTGACTGTTCGAGTTATGCACTAAAATATGGTCATGAAGTTAGAGTCATTCCAGGATCTGAGGACAATATTAAAGTAACAACTCCAATCGATGTGGAAATCGCTAAGCACATTTTAAAAAGAAGGAATGTACTCAA
>CAZYUV010000155.1:0-7863 GCA_964650625.1 uncultured bacterium | reverse complement strand
CAAAGCCACTTTTTTGCATGAATGACTACTAAGTCTATATCTCTCTCCAGTCGCCAGTACTGCAGAGCATCATCACAGAGCAATATTCTTCTTGGTGCGATTTTTTCTTGCTCTTGGGCGAGTAGTGCCCTTTGCTTACCCACTGCGGCATTAATTGAAGGATACAAGCGTAGTACCTCATGAACTTCATCGCCAAATATTCCCTCCCGGTCCCAAGTTCTTGAGTTTCCATCATAGCGAGCAAAAGAGCCTTTGAATTCTGCTCCATAACCTCTTGAGATAAGACAGACTGAGTGATCTTTGAGGAGTTCAAGGCAGTATTTTATTACGGGTGTTTTACCACTACCCCCAACGGTCAAATTACCAACTGAAATTATTGGATTACGCACCTTGACTCTGGCCCCCGGTATCTTCCAGAAAATGATTCGTTTAAGATTGGATAGTAACCAATAGGCAAAAGAAAGAGGCGCTCCTATTCCATGAAATATTTTGGAACCCCTTTCATAGGCATGGGTTCGCCAAGCTTCTTCTAATTTATGTATCCAGATTCTCATAGTATTTTATTTTTTGTAATTGTCAGGCAGTTTATCAAGTTTTCACTTTCAAGTAATCTGACTGGTGACTAGAATAACCATGTGCAGCATTTTTTAATTAGTCTGACGTTTTTTATTTTGTTCTTTTCCGAAATTGCAGGTTGCGACCCTGTTTTGGAAAGTTTGATTTTTTCGAAATCACGTGTGGAGACCATTGATTTACATTTTAGAGAGTTTTCGTCTCAGTTATCTGAAATGGGCTCACAATGGCGTAATAACAAGCGTTTTAAGAGTTCTACAGTGGTTGAGATGAAAGCGGTATGGCTTAAGATCTATCAAGGCTATTATTTCAAGCCACCTTCTTATTTTGAGAAAGTTGATTACTGGAGACATCAATTAGATAAAGTAGCTTTTAATCTGAAGGATCTGGGAAAATTCGTTCATAAGGAATTACCCGAGGTAGCACATCAATTGATTCTCCAAATTCAGAGTACTTTAGTGGATCTTTACGACCATTCTCGAGAGATGTCGCTTTTTCAACGCGGTAAGTTTCTTGAATACATGATTGAGTTGGTTTACAAAAATAGAAAAGAATACTCAAGCAATTCAGAAATGTTGTTAGCATCCGAAGATTATCAAAGATTAACTGAAAGAGTATACGAGGATTGGGAGTCGATGTATCATCAAATGCCAGTAAGCTTGAAGTCTAGCTGGACAATGGATAAATGGAAACAGCAATTGGAAAATTTCTTAAAACTCAAAGATGAAGAGCAAAGTAAGAAGCAAGTCCATGCCTTTATGCTAAAGATTTATGAGGAATCATGGAAGAGTCTGGAAAGGAGTAAGCCATGAATCTCAAGCAACTATTTGTATTTGGCAGTCCAAAAGCGACCTGCAAGAATTGTCGCAAAGCCGAAGCGATTATTGAAGAAATTATCATGGGTAATGAAGATCTTTTCGATTATCGAAAATTGACTTTAGATTCCCAGGAAGCGCGGGATTTGGGAGTTTTGTGCACTCCTTCAGTTACACTTAATGGGCAAATAATTGTTCTCGGAGAATTACCGGATAGGGAGGCCTTGGAAAATGTGCTCTTATCGTCCTAAAAAATGGAGCTTGGGTGCAAGAGCTCTGACTCAAAAACTAGGCAAAGAATTTATAGAGATCTTGGAGAAAGCCACAGAGGAATTCTTGGAAGTTGAGGGTCGTCAAACTGCTCTTGAGGAAGATGTTAAAATCGCGCTAGTGGATTTGCATAAACGAATTGCTGCGGAAGAAATCAATTTGCCTTCTTCGAGATTTACTACAGATGAGCTATTGCGCGGTCTCAAGGTAATAAAAAAACATATCAAAAAGTGAGGTGGATATGAATCAGACAATCAAAGGTATGATTTTAGGAACGTTAATGGCTTTCGTCTCATTGCTAGTTATTTCTAGCGTGAGTCATGCGGAATGGTTCAATTCTCGAGCTCCGCTGTCAGACTCATCTACCTTACGCAGGGTTGCTACAGCTTTAGAGAAAATAGCTGTTAATACGGAAAAACTAGCCGAATTGCAGGAAAAGCTTCTGGAGCTTAAGAGTGCTGAAGATTAATTTACTTATTGTGTATTTGGTGTCTCAAATTTATTAGGACGTAGCACATCGACATCACTTAGGTAAGAGATCATCCCGGAGTTTTCGTAGTAATGTTCATATAGATGTTGGGCGATTTCTGCTCCAACCTCTTCAGTACAGACTATTTCAATTCTTATATTGGTTGACCCTTCCCAGTTTCCGAGCCGCTCCCCTCTGTGTCCAGCTCCCCGAGCACTTACTATTGTGTAACCGTGAATTCCAAGTCGATCAAAATCACGTTTGAGAGCATTTTCAAGGCCAGATTCTGTGATGATAGTCAAAAGCTTGCGTTTATAAACAATCATGAACTAGTCCCTTTCTATTTCAACATTGCCAATACTTGATGGCTCAACCAAAAATATAGCGGTATACCTAGAATAACATTAAATGGAAACGTGATACCAAGTGACGCAGTTAGAGAAAGTGTTGGATTAGCCTCAGGTACTGAAATACGCATCGCAGCGGGCACAGCAATATAAGACGCACTGGCACTTAAGGTTGCTAGTAGAGTTATTCCTCCCGCTGTGAGGTTTAGGACTCCACCTATAAACGCTCCAATTACTGCTCCGAGTAAAGGCATGAGTAGTCCGAAACTAAGAAGAAATAATCCATAACGTTTAAGGCTTCTAAGGTGAGCTGAGGTTACCAGTCCCATTTCTAACAAGAAGAGTGCTAGGATTCCTTTAAACTGATCAAAGAATAATGGTTTTAATGGTTGTATTCCTTCTTCTCCTGAAATCCAACCAATCAGAAGTCCACCCATTAGAATAACGACTCCCTTTCCCAAGAAAATTTCGTGAGAAACTTCTTTCCAATCGGTTTCTTTACTTATACCCCTGGCAAGCAAAATACCGATAAAAATTGCTGGCATCTCTAGAAGAACTACGAATAATGGCATGTATTGCTCATAGCTAATTCCTTTGGAATTAAGAAATGAGACTGCAACCGCAAAGGTTCCAACGCTTACTGAACCATAATGAGCTGCAATAGAGGCTGAGTCTACTCTTTTGAATTTTCCCAACTTTAGGAGGATCGGGTAGGCAATTAGGGGCAGAACTATACCCAGGCTTGTTATCACTACAATTTGAGGTATCAGTTCAAATAGATTCTGCTTAGCAAGTTCGACACCACCCTTCAAACCTATCGTGAGTAATAACATAATACTCAATAAATCATAGATTTGTGAGGGAAGGCGTAATTGTGATCGCATGATTCCTGCGAGTACACCCATTACGAAAAATAATATGATTGGGTCTTTCATGGTTTGTTCTGTTTAAAACTACATGCATTCTAAATGCAAAGTGACCGGGTTCGCTGACCCGGTCACTTTAATCTAATAAGATCTTGGCAGACTTTGCTAATTAGTTGTTAGCTTTTTCAAAATATGCTTTAGATCCTTCGGGGTCTGGCACCATAGTGTCGCCACCTTCAGCCCAATTAGCCGGGCATACTTCACCATTTTTCTCTACGAATTGGAAAGCCTTCAATACACGAATTGCTTCGTCTACATTACGTCCCACTGGTAAGTCGTTAATGGTGGAGTGTCGGATGTTACCTGCGGGATCAATCAAAAAGAGACCACGTAAAGCAACTCCGCCATCAAGAAGAACGCCATAATCTCTGGCTATTGATTTACTGAGGTCAGCTACTAGTGGATAATTGATTCCACCTAGCCCGCCCTGCTTACGAGGTGTGTTAATCCAAGCCAGATGAGTAAATTCACTATCAACACTAACACCAATGATTTGGGCTCCGAGTTTTTCAAAATCAGTGGCTCGCTCGCTAAAAGCAATAATTTCTGTAGGACAAACAAAAGTAAAATCTAATGGGTAGAAAAATAGAACCTTCCATTTTCCTTCGTAATCAGAAAGTCCTAATTCTTTAATTTGACCATTTACAACGGCTTTAGCCTTAAAATCGGGGGCTTTAGAAGTTACCTGAGGCATCTATGTACTCCTTTTCGTTAAAAATTAAACTTTAGATGCGTTCTAGAGAGCATCTGCGAGCCATTAAGTTAACAAAACTGGACCTCGATTCCCAGAAAAAGTTCTAAAGAATTAAATTTCAGAGCGCTAACTACGCAAAACCTTGGTTCGGAATAGATCTTAAAATCCCTGCAGACTTTAATTTTGATATAATTGGATGGAGACAGTAGGGATGGATGGGAGGAAGTAGGTATGCTCATAGAACAGGACGGATTCGCCCAAGTTGGTCGCCACCGGTTTTTGAAAACACCCAAAAGTAAGTTTTGGGATGATGTGGAAGATGATCTTTGGGATTCGTGGATTTGGCAGCAAAGTAATCGCGTCAAAACTCTTAATACCTGTGAAAAAGTCCTTAATATGACCAATGACGAACGTGAAGCTTTCACAGGTTCTAGCGAACAATTTCATGTGGGTATTACTCCTTACTATGCCAGTCTTATGGATGCAGACGACCCTGATTGTCCGATTCGCTTACAGTCAGTGCCTCAGCTTGGTGAACTTACTATTTACCCTGAAGACCTTGAAGACCCTCTAAACGAAGAGGGCGATATGCCGACCCCATGCATCACTCATCGGTATCCTGACCGAGTGTTATTTTATGTGACACACAACTGTCCAGTCTACTGCCGTCATTGTACTCGTAAGCGGAAAGTCGCAGACCCCAGCTCAGCTACGATGAACAAGCAACTGGAGGAGGCGTTTCAGTATATTGAATCTCATACGGAGATTCGGGATATAGTTCTCTCTGGAGGCGATCCTCTTAGCTTAAGTGATAAAAAGCTTGATATGATTCTCACTAGGATTCGTTCTATTCCGCATATCGAAATTTTTCGAATTGGTACTCGTAATTTAGTGACCTTACCGCAGAGGGTAACGCCTGAGTTCGTTGAAATGCTCAAGAAGCACGCTCCTGTTTACGTCAATACTCATTTCAATCATCCCCAAGAGTGTACTTATGAGGCCTATTTGGCTTGTAAGCGACTAGCAGATGCTGGATGTGTTATAGGTAATCAGAGTGTTCTTTTGAAGGGCGTCAACGATGATCCAGAGGTTATGAAAGAATTAATGCAGAAACTACTAGCTATGAGAGTCCGGCCTTACTACATTTATCAATGCGATCTTTCTCAGGGCATATCACATTTTCGAACGAGTATAGAATCTGGCATCAAGATTATCGAGCATCTTCGTGGACATACCTCTGGTTTAGCCAATCCTACATACGTAGTGGATGCGCCTGGTGGTGGAGGTAAAATTCCTCTTCTGCCGGAATATCTGGTTAAAAAGGAAGGTAATGAGTACACTCTAAGAAACTATGAGAATCGCAAATTTGTGTACGTGGAACCGGCACACTTGACTGAAGATGTTAAAGAATAGATTAGTTCTGGTGCCTAGTGCAGTGGAAGCCGAGGTCATTCTAGAAGCATTGAATCCTTTTTTGACTCTCAACAAGACACCCTACACTGTTCACAAAGCTAAGGGTAATGGCGAGGATTTACTAATTGTGGAGTGTGGAGTTGGACCAAACTTGGCTGGAGCTGCATTGGCTTGGTCCGCTGCAAGTTTCAGTTTGTCGGAAGTAATATTAATTGGTATTGCGGGATTAGCACCGCACTCATGTCTTGCGTTGGGTGAATTAGTCATCGTATCTAAAGTGATTTGTTGTCGTTTGGGTGGAATGCGTGACGGCTCTTTTGAAGCTATTGATCAAGTAGTCCCTTTAGCTTCCTTCAAGCCTGAATTGAAAACTCGGCTCGAAGGCCCAGCTCATCGACTAGATTTAACTGAAGTGATCTGTGTTTCTTCAGAGTATGTGTCTCGAGAAACTGATGATTTAGAATATCTAAAACAATTTAAGGAGGCTGAGATAGAGGCGATGGAAACTGCTGGCTTTGCGCAGGCTGCTAGTTTAATGGGTGTACCTTGGTTTGAGTTGAGAGCTTTGAGCAATCATTGGGGAGTGAACGACCATCGACATTGGGAATGGGATCTATGCAAAAATCAGTTAACTAGAGCGGCAAAAATGGTTGCTGAAGGTCCTTTACGAAACCATGATTGATATTTATATCTCTCCTTGTCCCAATGACACCTACATGTTTCATTCACTCTGTACCGGCCATCGGAGAATCTCCGTTCCATTAAAATTTCAATACTTGGATATAGCTGATCTCAACCAGAAAGTTTTGAGTGGTGTGCCTGGTGTATTCAAATTATCTTTCGCCACTTTATTTCAAGTGGAGGAAGAATATCAGATGTTAGATAGTGGCGCGGCTTTAGGTTATGGGTGTGGTCCTCTACTTTTGCGCAGACCTGGATTAGATAAACCAGGGCCAGAAAGTTTAGTTGCTATTCCAGGCTCTTCAACTACAGCATTTGCTCTATTAAAAAATTATTTTCCATCCATCAGTAAAACTGTTTCTTTGCGTTTTGATGAAATTCCTAGACAGATGGTTGAGGGCGAAATCGATTATGGTTTAGTTATTCATGAAACTCGTTTTGTCTATCAGTCGATGGGTCTTGAACTTGTCTGTGATCTAGGTGAGCTTTTTGAGCGCGATACACAAGCGCCTATACCCTTGGGAGCAATCGCAGTGCATCGATCACTTGAGAAGTACTCTGGAGAGTTCGAAAAAGCGATTCGCGACTCTATTAGTGATTCAAACAAAAAATTTCCTTTAGAATTTTGTCAACAATTTGCGCAAGAGATGAATGCTGAGGTCTTACGTGAGCACGTGAATACTTATGTAAATGACTTTTCACTCAATTTAGGGGAACGAGGTTTACTGGGTGTGAGAAAACTAAGAGAATTTTGTCGATTAGCCAATTCTTAATTTTTGTTCTCAAATTCACCCATATCAATTTTGATATTAAGCGGGTTTTTACCAGAGCTTATTAATTTGCGAGTCTCATCATAGAAATCTGGTGTGAGATAATTCATCTTACGAGAAATTTCAAACTTGGGATTACCTGCGTCTCCAAGGTTCCGAACACAGCGGAAAGAGTGCAAAGCTAGATGATGAGAAATGTTTCGGGTGCTAATGTGTAAGCTTTGTTTAGGTGAGCTACCATGCCCTCTATAAACTTTGAAAGAGCTATGCGGTAGATCAAGGGTTGGATTACGATAACCGAGATTTTTTTCGACCATCTCGTATGGTGCGAAAGAATCCAAAGTCCATTCATCAAAGCCTTGAACGACTTGCTTGATTCCAAAATAACCGGTAGGAATGCCTTTTGAATCCAAAGTAATTTTCTTTTCTTCTGCAAGTCCTTGTACGGTTTTCTCCCATTGTGCTTCAGAAGGTAAATCCATATCTAGCTGTTTACAGTAGGCTCTGGCATGATTCCAGGTTACATAGGCTAAATTTGCTTTGGTAATTCCACCGGGAGATTTGAAGTTATAGCGAGGCTTCATTTTATTTTTTGTAGTAAAGGCTTCGAATTCTTGGATCGTTACTAGGTAACGATCAATCTCAAATGCATCTAGGTATATCATTCTTTGAGGACTTGCTACAGGTAATTGAGAATCTCCCATCATAAACATTCCGTAAGGAACAATTATACTAGCGCTTGTTTTGCCTTCTTTTTCTTCACTTACTAGTATTTCTCGGTCTCGTAATGTTTTGAGAGATTTGACTTTCAATCGTCGACGACGTTCCTTTTCGTCTAGATTTTTCTGTCGGTTTTGGATCTTGGCAACACTTCTCTTTGTTGTAATATTCAGAATTTTTTCTTC
>CAZYUV010000154.1:0-7936 GCA_964650625.1 uncultured bacterium | reverse complement strand
GCCCGTTTCACTCGGATTAGTCGCTAGTATGCGCAGATAAGCCTGACAAGTGGTTCCAAATAAACTTGGACCGATACCCTTCCCAGATACATCTGAGATCATCATACCAATATGTTTTGAATCCTCAAATTCTACAAAATCATAAAAATCACCACCCAGATATTTGGCGGCAACAAAAGAAAAAGATATATCCATCAATCCCCGAGAGTCAGGAGCTTCGGAAGGCATAAGACCTTCCTGAATATTTTGGCCCTCTTCATTATCCTTTTTAACATTATCAAGATAAGCTTTTAGAATAACTGTACCTGTCTGACTAGCAAAACTATGCAAGAAATCCAGTTTCTCTTCATTCATCGAATTTTCGTCGTAACTTCCCAGAACCAAGAAACCTTCAATTTGCAACTTCACCTCAGATTTCTCATGATCAGAAATTTCCTCAAGTACTTCCGAAACGTCTAACAAAGCCTCAGATTGAGGTCGAATTTTCAAAATGAATAGATTCTCAGTATTAAAATTTTTGGCAGTGTATTCAGGCAAAAAATGAAATTCTTCATCATTCAATTTATTAACGAGCACCTTCAAACGTAATTCCATATCTTCTAGGTTATTTTCACTGATACCAAAGGTAGCAGAACCCATTAATTTTTCTTTGGAGGATTGTTCAAAAAAACCCAGGTAACCAATTTGGGCGCCTGTCGCAGCACAAAACTGCTTTACGGCATAAGTCATAAGAGTAGCAGGAGAATCGCCCTTTAATAGATATTCATTGAGACTATTAATGGATTGCATCTCATAAATCTTACTCTCAATATTGTCCACCATTTCATTAAAATTAAAAGCCATACGGCCAATCTCATCTCCTCGAATTACATCAATTCGATCTGCAAGATTACCTTCTGAAAAATCTGACACTTTGGAGCTCAATTTATTGACTGGGGTAACCACGGCGTTTGCTAGCAAGCGACCCAATCCAATACCAAAAAGCAACGCAATAATTGATATAAATATTAATAAAATCGTTATATATTTGTTCTCTTGATAAGCAGTCTCTGCGTCCATGGACAACAAAAACACAAAATTAACAAGTTCACGACTAGATACTAAACTACCGATTCGCCGTCGATTAGAATCATCTAAATATTCAAAAAAGAAAGGTGAAACAGGATTTTTTAACCAATTAGAGAAATCAGTATAAGTTTTACTTTTCTCGCCCAAATAAGAACGCATAACGCTATCAATATAAAGTTCCTCAGGAATCTCACCTTCATTGATAGGGTCGCGCAAAGCTAAAAATTGTAAATTAGTTGCATTTGACCAAGTTTGATTGCGTAGAACGAGATAGTTTTTAGTAAGCCCAAGATAATGATTGCAGAAATCCCAAAAACTTAGCTTACTTTCGATGCCGCCATCGCTTAAAGAAAACTTAAATTCATACAGTGATTTAATCAAATTTCTGACCTCGGGTCCGGCATTTCGATACTCTACACTTGGAATCGTTTTGCGAATCTGCGTTGGAATTACCGCATCATATAGTGCATCTAATTTGGAATTGAGAATTTCATCGAGCTTGCTAATACTATCTACCTTTATCTGCGCATTCCACAATCTAAAGAAGTGAAGTCGAACTCCATCATCTCGAATCAAACCCTGCAATAGAGCTTCAGGCAGAGGTGAATGCCCCATCATGAATTCATCTAATTGAAAACTACGAGGCATTACTTCCCAAATCATAGACATTCCACTATTTCCTGCGCCCAGAGAGGTAACTCTATTACGAGTTGAAGCCAGATCTGCACCTGAAATAAGGGCATTAACAAATGCATCATCCGTACTATTTATAGAAAACAATCCCGTAAGATTAAACTTGATAATATGCTCCAAAAGTTTGTTAACAATTTGCCAGGTGGTATTTTTCCAACTTTGGATAGCCGTTAGCCTTTCTAAGGCAAAGTACCCTGTTACCGTTTTCTCAGAAGGCTTTATTGCAAGTTTGTCTAGTAAATCCTTCAATTCGTAGACCCTACGAATTGGAAATGAGTAAATATCACTAGCTTCAGCGAAATATAACCATTCTTTACCCTTTAAACCTTTACGCTTAAGCTTTGACAAGTAATTCAATGGTATCAATGCCGATGCTTCCCCTTGATTTGCATTAGCTACTGGAGAGTCAAACGCTGAAACTTCAAGAACTGAATTCTCATTATCCGAATCGAAAAGTTTTCTCGGCACATTAAAATGCTGCAAAATAAGGTCTTTGTACAAATCCAAGCTTACAAGCATCGATTCATTTATTGTCCTAAGACCTCGATAGATAGACAAGTGAGCTAGCACCGTGGAATCTTTAATTCTACCCGATTCAAGCTCCTCAATAACCGTGTTTAGGTAAGACTTAAAGCCATCAATTGATTCTGGTAGATTTCTATCAGTTCGCTCTTTACCCAAAATCTTGACAGTTTGTTTACGAAGACTATTAATCTCGTTTTTGATTTGATAAAACTGTCGACGTAAATCGACGACGATACCTAAAACTTGAAAACGATAGCGTAGTAAATCCACTATAGACTTTCTTAATTCATCAAGTTCTTTACCTTCAATTAAACTATCATTTGCAAGTTTCATAAGCTTAGGGAATTTCTTAAAAACTTTGAAGATCGCATTGGATCTAATTCGCGTGTAACCACTTAAAACATCTTTTTTATTTAGTTCTCGATAGCTTGGAAAGCTTCGAGAAGGAACCCATTTTCTACGCTCATAATGAGCATCAGTAAACGAGCGATAGACGCTTTTCATTTCGCGACTATGAACCTTAGCTTTACCTTCGTACTTTGATTCTTGATGACCATTGATACTAGATAGTGCTATAGCATCGTAAAAATCTTGCAACTGCTCTTCTGCATAGCGGATCTCCATTAAATGCATAATTACAAAGGATTCACGCTGTAAAGCCTCTCTGTTAAAGGAAAAAGGGTCAATTCTTACACCCAAATATGGCAACATTTCAGAATAGAAATAATTGGTATATTCCAAAACAAGTTGTCCAGTGCTTACGGGGTCTTGCGGATCCAACTTACGCGTAACTAGATCTATTTTATCCCGATTGACTTTAACAAATAACCCTTGGAGGGCTTGCACATATCCTTTATAAAATTGATTTAGATAAAGCTTTTCAGCTTGTAATACTCTTCCTAATTGATTCTCCTGTACCTGACGCTTAAGAAGTTCTTCACGATCATTTAGCGAACTGATTGTGAAAAATAACAAACCAAAAATTGGAAAACTGAGCGTTATAGAAAACCAAAGAATAAAGCGCCTGGATATTTTTTGGCCCACGAAAGACTTTAGTTTACCCATCTACTTGTCTTCCGCCTTACGCAATACTCTAATGGCAACATAAGTAATATCGTCACTAGGAAAAATACCCTTCCTGAAATCATCCAAATCATCATTTAACAAAAGGACAAAATCCTTAGCAGAAAGCTCACGATTTTCTATGCAAAATGATTCAAACCTCTCTTGACCATATAGGTCTTGCGCTGCATTCTCAAGCTCCGTAACTCCATCTGTGTAAAGTAAAATACTGTCGCCAGGCTCCACGCTGATCTGCTTACTTTCATAATTCATTGGGGAAAACAAACCCGCAGGAACACCTTTCGCACTTAGATGGATTAATTGACCATCAGATTTTATCAGCAGCATTTTATTATGACCTGCAGACGCATAGAACAGCATCAGTTGATTGAGATCTAAAACGCAATAGAACATAGTCAGGAAGAGTTCATCTTTTTTGTTGTAACATAAGTTTTCATTAAGCTCAGCTAGAACCTTGCCAGCTTCTTTAGGATAGCGCTCTACTAAGACTTTCATAAAAGCTCTTGATTTAGCTCCGAATAAAGAAGGGCCGATACCCTTTCCAGAAACATCGGCGATTGAAAAGTGAATTAAATTTTCATCAGCTGAAGTTTGTACGTCCAAATAATCTCCGGCCAGCCCTCGCGCGCCCTTAAAAAAATGAGCCACATCTATGCAACCATCTGAGATAGGGTTTTCAGAAGGCATAAGACTCTCTTGGATTTCCTGTCCTTTAATAGTGTCACCCTCTATCTCATCCAATAAAGTTTTTAGCACAACAGTTTTGGCTTGATTGCAAAGATTAAAAACTGGATTCTTGTGATAGTCACTCTCCGATCGAAGTATATTTAGAAGTTCGTCATCAAGATTGGCTAAGAACATCATCCCGTAAACCTCAATACTTTTTTCCGAATCCTTAAATGATGAACTATCTTTACCATCTGGCGATGTAAAAAAAGACACTGCATTTTCGAAAGGTAAATTCAAATCTGATAATTGCTTACCGTCCAAAATCAAAAATGGTTTTTGTTGCGGATATAAATTACCCACAATATTTTCCATAATCTGTTTCTGCTCTTCTGAGCTAATTGTTGTATTTTTCCAAAGTGGGTAATCCGAAGAGTTCGATGAAAGCCCTCCCTCGAAAAAACCAATTGAACCGAATGAAACCTGATACTTAATACATAATAAATGCAGTATATATTTGAGCATAATTCGGCGCGGGAGATCATGATTCATCAGTAAATTCACAACACCTATTGAGCGCATCTGAAAAAGCTTATCTTTTATAATCTCGGCCATTTCATTGAAACGACGTCCTAACTGACCTATCTCGTCTGATAATTCAAGACTTACTTTCTCGTCATATTTACCCTCCGCCATTCTGGAAATTTTGGTAGTAAGCTGCAAAATTGGCTTTACGACACTGCGACTGAGCACATGTCCCAAAACTAAGACTAAGATCAAACTAAACAGAATTACACTCAATATTAATAATTGGTCTTTACGAAGCTCCTTACGAAAACTTTCCTGGCTTTGCGAGAAGAAAAATGACTTTTCACTGAAAACTGATGAAGGATAAAGAGTTCCTAACATCTGCTCTCCATGCTTGGAATAAGTAAAAAACAGAGGCTTGCCCAACTTAACCATTAGATCAAACAAATGATTTACATTGGGACTTTCAATTTCATCCTTCTTTTGGTCAAGCGCATTATTCAAAAAATCTTTCAGGTCATTATCTCTAAGAATAAATTCGCCGGTATTTTGACTTAAAAATCCTATTAACTCATCAATTTTCAAGAACTGCCCATCTAGCAAGAGATCTGTACTTGTAACTAATGATCTTGACTGGCTTGAATTGTTGTATCCAATTTGATTTGAAAATTTGAGAAGTACTGACTCCGGATTCTTACGGAGTCTAGGTGAATTGCGAATCACCGAGAAATTTATTGATTCATTATTAAAAACCTCTTCGATTTCATTTAGCTTACTCGTAATAGGTGCCAGATAACTCGTTCTATTTTCGCCCATCATCAAGCCCAAAAAGTGTGCTTCTGATCTAGCAATATCAAGTATTGAACCATAGATAGCTAAAGGAGCTGGCGATTTACCTGCCTTATAAGCTTCAACATTGAATCCAACCGGTAACACATTCCAGTAAAAATCTAATTCTAGTCCTGGCACTTTTAAGGGTAAAAAAGCATTTCTCTTCGCTAGGAAATTTACTCCCGAAATTTTTGAAAAGCGTTCAATATGATTATCTGGTTTAAGTAAATCATTTCCAAAAATGTAAAATTTTAAAATATCTTTAAACAACTCACTAAATTGATCGAATAAAGTATTCATTAATGGTGCATTGGGAGTATAAAAGATTTGATGCATTGGAAAACGACTCTCGAATTCATCAATATCACGCGTTTTGAAATACTTATATCGATCTCCCACCAAATGTTCATATTTGGGAGGACGAGCAGTGCTATACATGATGGGACGCTCAATACCTTTTACATTATATTTTTTATAAGAATGGTAGGTAGGGTCATTAAGAGCCTGTTCCCAAATGAAAATCTGCATTTTTATAGGCATTTTCCAAGGGTCATACTCGGCTTCACTATCTGTACTCAAAGCCTTCCAGACAACCTTTTTATAGCGTTTGAAGTGCTTGAAGTAATGGAGACGGAGCATTTTATTCTGCTCCCAAGTCAAATCACTTAAGAAATCTTTCTTCTCGTTAAACCACAAACGACGGTCTAGACTACCAGGCAGCTTCTTGAAAACCTTATCCCTATAAAACTTCTGGTTTAAATTCTCGATTGCTTTACGATGATCTCTGAATCTATCCTCGATAGTTGAAGCTAAATTTTCATGGACCCCAAAAACCTTGCGTTGCGCTAAGGAAATTTTTTGGGAATAGGAGTCGTAACCTATCCGGACTAAAGCCAAAATAGGCAGAGAAACCGCCAAGATAAAAAACAGCAAAAATTTTGTACCAAGCGTACTACTCTGCTTGAATTTATCTCTTGATCCATCAAGATTAGACATGAAACTCCGCTAGGTTGTCAGACCTAAAAATCAACAAACCTGCAAAAGCGGAATCATTTATTTTGCTGAAGTCCAAGATTTTCAATCTGAGTTAGCTCTTCACGCATTTTGCGCAGTTGCTTTTGAGTCAAATGATCCACAAGTAAGCGTCCATCTAAATGATCAAGTTCATGTTGAAAGCATCGGGCCCACAAGCCATCGCACTCTACCTCTATCTCTTCGCCATCTTCATTTAGATAACGAACTTTGATCCAGTCTGGACGAGCCACATCTGCAAAAAGCTCTGGAAAAGAAAGACAACCTTCGTTAAAAGTTGAGACCCCTTCTGCTTCTAGAACAACTGGATTGATAATTTTATCAAATTGATTTTCCTCGGTATTCATTACGAACATACGCAAATCGTGTCCCACTTGCGGAGCAGCAAGACCAATACCGGGAGCCAAAATCATTGTTTCGATCATATCATCCAGTAGATCACGAATTTCATCCGTAATGTTTTCAATACTTCGAGTTTCGGCTCGCAAGATCTCTGAACCAAACTTGTAGATTTCCATAAAATGGATTTTATCACAGTAAATGGCTACGAATAAGTCTAGAATAAAGCTTAAAAGCGATCTTTTAGTGATCTTACCTGCTCAAAGGCATGCACCGCATTCAATTCGTGGATCACACCATGTGATTGAAGATGCTCCAAATAGACCTGGTCTCGCACCCTAAAGAAAGGGTTAAATCGTATCTCTTGACCGATCGTAGTAGGAAGAGTTGTACCCTTACTTAACAGCTGAGTCTCAAGAGCAAGTTGATATTCCGAAAGCTCAGGCTCATGACATAAAGTTTCAGCAAACTTTAAATTTGCGAGCGAATACTCATGAGCTGGATACAGCTTTACTTCATCTCCCAGACTACGAATCACGTTATTAATCGAATGATCCATTTGTTGAGGTGAGCCCTCAAATAAACGACCACATCCGCCCAAAAAAACTGTATCTCCACAGAAAAAATGTCCATTCCCAAAGTTCAGAAAATAACCAATATGACCCAAAGTGTGTCCTGGGATTTCTAAGACCGTGACGTCTAAGTTTTGCCAGCAAAATTGTTCACCATGCTTTAGTGTGCGAGTCTGCCCAGGGATTCGATTGTAAGTATTATCATAACTACTGCCATATACTTCCAAGGAATCTGAATTCTCTAAAAAAAACTGATTCGCACCTACATGATCATAGTGGTGATGAGTATTAAAAATAAAACTTAAATTCCAGCCTCTTAAATTTAAAAAATTAACCAAAGACTTTGGTTCCATAGCATCAACTAAAGCTACTTGGTCGTTATTTGGCACCCTAAGAAGATATGCAAAATTATCCTGCCCTTGAGGAATCGAATAGATTTCAAGACCTGGGTCTTTAAGTAATTCGATATATTCAGGCCTCTTCATACTCAAAACTCCTTTGCAAAAGCTGGAATCATAAGACTATAATCAGCGCTTTGATTTACCAGTTATGCTTTATTTAATCATTACATTAGCCTTCGTGGGTGGATTCTTTCTGGT
>CAZYUV010000153.1:0-7950 GCA_964650625.1 uncultured bacterium | reverse complement strand
GGCTTGATTTCATCTTTTTTTGCCATGTAAGTATTCTTCATTGTAGACCTCTTCAAAACGAGAAAATTGCGAATGAATGCACCACACCCGCAACAAGAATGTGTGAGTATACCAGCTAGGAGAATAAAAACAAGCTTTTTTTCAACTAACTAAAATAGCCTAAAGATCTAAGTTCTGAGCCTGAAATTGAGCGTATCGATTCACGCTTAGCCATATCAATTGCTTCCGAACTAAAATTACCGAGAGAGATAACAATGGAGTTGGATACCTTTAATTTCTTCATCAAAACCTTCACATTGCGCAACTCGACCTCACCAATAGTCCTAGAGTCTTGGTAAGCACAGCAGAGCACATCATGGTTTGATTCATTCAACGCCTTAAAAGAACTCATTTTATTATGATTATGATGAGAAATTGTCTCGCAAATTGTAAGGCCCATTTTGCGAAGAGTCTGAGAAATCCTTAATTCAAACATATGTTCGGGTAAAGACAATAAATCATCTAAACTCGTTGAATTACCCCTAAACATCGCAGTAAAACTTGAAATCAAAGGACTTTTCGTTGCTTTCTCTATCGCGGCTACATCAATAGGCGGAACATGATAATAGCGCCTAGGTTGCAATTCTTGAGGCTCACCACATAGCCTGCCATTATCCATACGTTTTTCAAGATACTCGCGAATCATCTCTTGGATGCTCTCCTCATTTGAAACTGATAAATTATCAATCAAAACTGCTACATTGTTATATTCTGAATCAAGGTTAAACACTTTCATCCACTCTTCCCGAGAAGCTTCAAAATCTAATTTATCACTATCTTTGAAATATTCTAGAAAACCTAACTGCCAAAAAAGCTCTATCATTCGTTTGGGTGAATCTGAATGAACAAGACAGCAACCTCTGAATACTTTCATCCAAAAAACAAGCTGATCTTCGTTAAGAGGAAATTGAAGCTCATAAAAATCTTTCATCAACGAACTTAAAGCATCCTTGCAAGAGTTTCTCGCCGACCATTTTGATTGTTCCAAAAATTCTATAAAATATTGATTAGACTCTTCCTTTAAGCCCTGCTTATGTTTAATTTTTGCAAGCATATAAATTTCTCGATTGGATGCCATATCATGAGATTTAAGTTCTTCCAGTAGCTTCACTGCATCATCTAATTCTGACATACCGATTAAACATGGAATTACAGCCGTTTTGGCTTCATAATCGATAGGCGAATCTTGTATTACTTCATTGTAATAATTTAATGCCTTATCAAAATGATTTTGAGACGCATATAGAAAAGCAGTTCGCTTTTTCAATTCGTTACTAGGAGCTTTATCCAACAATAGTAAATAGTGGTATAAAGCATCTTCGTATGATTTATTCTCGTAAGAAATATCGGCGAAACTTCGGCGGACTTTATCGAGATCAACACCGCTCAAATTTCTTTCACCAAGCTCCAAAATAGTCTCACAGATATGCAATAAACTCTCTTGCTTACCCGTATCTTCATAGATTTTCAACAAATGCTTATATGAATCAGAATGATTGTAATGAGTCTTAATATGCTCAGTGAAGCAACGCTCAGCTCGCTCAACATTGCCCGCGTGGTAAGCCATCACCCCTTTCTCATAGAATGATTGCTGATCCTTGTCATCCTTTTGCATCTTGCCAAATCTCTCCTCAATGGCGTAAAGCACAATAATGATAAGAAAAATTGTAAAAATAGAAACAAGTACAATAGCCATAATCAAATCTGACAATTCTGTCCGGCAAATTTATATAGCTATATTTTGCTATAAACTACTTCGTTTAACCATCTCTTTATTAGAAGTAGACTTTTGAGATATGACCAAAGAGTCCTCTGATAGACTACTAGAAAAGTTGTCTCCACGGAGATCTACCAGAAATCCTCGCCACACTCGGAGAAAATCGCGAGAACTCATTAACGATCTGGTACCACGGCCCGCTGGATCATGAATGATTAACTTACCACTCTTGTCTATCCCAGTCACCAAAACGATATGTCCCTTAGTGCTACGGGAGACTGAACCTGAAGCATACTTCAAGTAACCCTTAAGGCTTACAATCTGCGGACGCATCTGACTCAAACGAGACTTAATATGTTTGATTTTGTTTGTAAAGACTATTTCCGTATCTACAAAACCAAGATGACGAGCCATTTCCACCATTGGAGCATAGCGACTACCCTGCCCCTGCCGATACATTGGACCTGTACCCAAGTTGGTGAGAGCCAAGAAATCTCTGCTAATTTTAAGGCCATAGTAGTCCAGTACCATCTGCATAGCAGTAGGACCACAATACCCCTGAGGATACTTACCGCGATATCCTTCGCGATCATAAGGATCCTGACGGTTCTGAGAATAGATCGGAACCCCTCCAACCTCTATGTGGTTAGCTTGCCTAGCTTTCTTCTGGATTCGCTTAGCAAGCTTGAGATAACCTGAAGCTGTTTTACTAACCGCTTTCTGCCTAGATTTTTCTCTACTATTCTGTGGAGAATATACCTTCTTACCACTTGAACAATAATCACATTCACAGTTGTTCTCGGGATCAGTCGCAATCTCATTATCCTCTAAAACTTTTGGCGCTTCGCTACCCACGTATCCACGATCAACACCCTTTAGCTTATTATCTATCTGATTCGCTTTTCTGAGTGGAGTATCAACCTTTGAGGAAGACCAATTTTCACTAACCGACAAAGTAGGACCGACGGCCCACAAAGAATGAGCCGACTTGAGGCAGGAAATCGATGCCAAATAAGTTAATAAAACTATAAAAAAATGTGTCAAAGCCATGAAGGCTGCGATGCTATTGACACATGGGGATATTGTAAACCCTAAATTGCAAAAAAAAATATTTATTTTATTGTAACCGAATACATCATCTGCTAATTGATGATGAATAGAAGAGGTTTGACTATTACGAGCTCTTTTGTTCATGTGACAAAATATAGTATATATCCTCTATTTCGTCTCAATCAATATTTTTATCTATTAATTTTTAGTGCTATACAACTTTATCAACTATATCTTCTTTTTGTCTTTGAAAGCCTAGCCTGCCTGAGATCTCACAAAATGTTTTTCAATAATCTCTTTAATATAGTCGCCAAATCAATATCCAGTATCTTTAACTTCCATAAAAAAAAGGCCAGTCCGATTGGACTGGCCTCTCAATTCAAAAATAAAGAATTTAAGAAGATTGAACAACAACTAAGATTTCAAGCATATGAAGCCTGAACTTCTTAAAACTAAGTGGATGGTTACCACTAACAAAAAATACTATTAAAATTGCCAATTAAGTTGACTATACATTCCACGATAATCTTGCTTAAGAGAAGTTTGGTGATTATCAAATTGCTTGGTCAAGTCAACACTTAAATTGCGGTAACCAAATTCCAGGTTGGCCTCAGACCAAGGAGCCCAAATCAACGCCACCTCAAAATCTTTAAGACGCATATCATCGGATCCAATATTTCTATCCCCGAATCGATAATGAGAGCGAAATGAAAGTCTATTACTTATGAACCACTCCCCTTCAATACCCAACATAGGCACCGCACCTGCAGAATCCATTCTTGCACTGCTACCTAAAACATCAGACTGTGATACATCTGCCTCTAGATAAGTGATTCCGTAGGACCAACGCAGACTCAGATTCTTATTCTTATGGATTAAGTTGCGGGCATGCAAATCATAGGTATCCATCTTCACTATGAATTGCGACTGATTCGAAGTCATGAAAGGCACCGACATCAACTCGTTATTATCGAGAATCGGTGAACCTATATTGAAACGTGAATAAACTAATTCGGTTATAGTGCGTCCGAAATCTATCTTAAACGCTAAAGCATGACCAGTATCCGATTTATCGTGCACAGATGCGCCTTGACCAATATCACCAACAGTCCCCCTAGTCTGAGGGTTCCACCATCGTAAAGAAGCATCAAGGTCATAAGCCAAAAGAGGCTGAGCGAATGAAATTAACAAGAAAAAAACTACGGTATTGAAATGCATGCTTGTACCTCGTATCCAAACAAATTATTATCTGTGATTTTACTTATATTAAAATTATAGCATATATCCTCTATTTCATATCAATCACTTTTTTTGTTTGGTGGTTTTATGCACTTTACAATCTGTCTTCTATGTCTTCTTTTTGTCTTTCAAGGTCCAGCGTTGCTGGTCTCGCGCAACATATTTTTCAATAACTTTTTTCAATGCAACCGACAAATCAATATCTAGCTGATTAGCTAAAACACAAAGTGAGAAATAAATATCTCCAATTTCCTCTTCCAAACGGTTTTCAACACCTTTCGAAGACTTCTTTAAGGGACCAAACTGGTGATTAAACTCTTTTGAAAACTCTCCAACCTCTTCCATTAGACGAACTAAATTCGTATAAGCTGGAAAATACCCCTCCTTGAAAGAAGATATATATTGGTCAACCATTTCTTGAGCTTCCTTAACTTCCATAAATCTCCCATAAAAAAAAAAGGCCAGTCCGCTCGGACCGGCCTAAGTTAAAAAATAACTATTTAGTTCTTTGAATTATGTGATAACCATAAACGGTTTCTACTGGTGCATCACTTGTTTCACCAACATTCAAAGCTAAAGTAGCTTCCTCAAAAGTTTTGACCATATCACCCTTTTTGAAGCTACCCAAATCTCCACCACGTGACTTGTTAGAGCTATCATCAGAATACAGCTTTGCCATATCTTCAAATTTTTGACCCACTTTTAAGTCGGCCAATACTTTATTAGCCAATTCCAATGCCTCTGTTTTTGTACGCTCAACCTCGGAATTGCTAGCTCCCTTATAAGCAACCAAAATATGTTTGGCACCCAATGGTGGGGTGCTAATAAGATCGTTACGCTTAGGAAAAAGATTGCGCCCCGAATAATCGGTAACACCCACAAGCCAACCTTTGTAGAGTTTGTTATATTCAACAACCTTAGACTTAACCTCCGGCGAAGAATTAGACTCGCTCCATTTAACTCTTGCAAATCGGTAAGAACTGGCTGTCGTCTTAATCCCCATCTCAACGGAAAACTTCATACCATCAAATGTCCACATCTCTAAAGTGGACACATTTGTCATACTCATCATGGACGCTCGACTATCAGGCTTCTCTAAATTGTTAAAACTAAAATCTTGCATGACGCCCGCCAGCTCATCCACTTTAGCCTTATTCATAGCGAGATCAGCTTCTAGTTTACTGAGCTTCAATTCGCCCTTCGCTTCGAGCCTCGCCAACTGGAGCGATTCCGAACCACTCTTCACTGAAATTTTCTGAATATTATCCTTGGAAATAGAAGGTAATTTCTTATGAATCCAGTTACTCGCTATGGTTTCAAGAGAAAATTGCTCCTTTAACAAATAAATCTCTTCCTGTTCGTGGAGGCGCATATACTGACCTACTGGGGTATCAAAACCGTATTTACCTTTACCCATTCGATCATTACCAAAAACAACAGATTTCAGAACACTCCCTCCTGAGTCCTTTATGGACAACAGGGAACCTTTTACCTCTCCCTCAATCGAAACCCCATACTTATCGAAGTATTTAGAACCACTTGTTTCTCTATCTCCCATTTTAAGAAAAAATAGATTCTGCAAAAACTTGGAAACCTTTAATGGGTCAGCTGGAAACTGGTTGTAAGATGCAACTTTCCAAACTTCATCCTGCTTAGCAATAACTATCTTATCTCCAAGCTTAGGCTCTACCTCTATAGTATGCACGGACTGAGGATCTAGACCATCCATCAACTTGAGATTACGCGTGTTCTTATTCTCAATACCGCTTTCCGGCAAAAATGCCAGAATCGCTAAAACCGCCAACACTGCAAATAAACTATTGGGTTTCAACTCTTACCCCCTTCTAGAATTTATGCTAACAATTCGGTAGGCGCCAAACACACCAACCAAAATTGGTATTAAAAAAACATTGATAAACGTCAATTTCTGACCCAGACTCTCGATATCTTCCCTGAGCTTCCTGCGAACATCTCGTCGTTCACGTTTAATTTTCAACTCTTCTTCCTTAAACTCTTGGATCTTTGCGATTTGATCACGAGACAGAATAACCTTATTCCCTTTTATTTGATGATCTTGAATTTTATTTATCTCTTTTTGAACGCGCTTCAAACTCTGGGTGAGCTCTTCTTCTTTACTTTTGTATCGCATTTGAGCCTCTTTTTGTAGCTGTACTACACGCTCAAAAGGTTTAGAAAATTTACCCCGGGACCTAACACTTATTAGATCATTATTACCCAACATGAATTCCACACTATTCAACATAAAGTTCAAGTTATCATTTAGCGGGCGAACTCCTAGCAACAAGTTACCCAGTCTCATCTCCTCCATACTGTAACGATTTTGGAGAAAATCCGTATCAGCAACAACAAGCACATTACTGGCTTCGGCGACGTTAGCCTTGTGAGGCTTAGAATAAGACGATGAATCTCCTTCTACCTTAGGAGCCTCGCTAAATGCCGACTCAAACTCACCAGAGTACATTGCCGCAATAGTCTTTCTCGTAGTACCCGGAGTAATTTTTTGTATAACTGCAAAAGGATCACTCCGATCAATATCATTCACAGGAAGAATGGTAGCTTCCGAGGAACTTTGGATTAATGGAAGAAATGCAATGCTACTGTTCTTAGTTGACTCCAATGAGCCCGCCTCAATCATCATAACAGAGTCAAGGTCGCTCACTGCAACGTTATCGGGTGCCATAGCTTGCTTGTCAAAATTCAACCAAATAGGATAATCTACGGGCATTCCGCTAGGTGTCCCAACCTTGGTTGCGTTATTCATATCAGCCACCAAAACACTCGAATTATACTTAATTTTCCAAGTCTTAAATAGCCTACTAAGATTGGAGCTTTTGATCGGCCCCCTACCTTCATCAGCTTGCGATGATGGGTCAACAAGCACGATTAGGCGACCACCATTCATAACAAATTGATCGATTGCATACTGAGTTGATTCTGACAATCCTTTGGGATGCATTGCAATCAGTAAGTCAACATCGTTAGGAATCTCCACTGAATCAGTTTTGATTTCTTTTACATTGTAAACATTCTTTAACTGCTTAACAAAACCCCAATCCTTCTTGGGAGCTGGCTGCCCAGGAATTTGAAATTGCATAGCGCTTCCAACGACTGCAATGCTTGACAAAATACCGACAGTTTTTTTGCCTGGACTAGTTGAGCGTAGAATCATCTCACTGATATCATATTCAAGAAATGATTCGCGTCTAGGATCAAACATTTTTACAGCTTGATTGCCTGGCCGCACTACAGCCCCCATATAAAACATTTCACCAGAGGGTAGTGGAATTTGAGCAATACCATCTTTGCTAGCCCATTCCTCTTCCTCGGTATCAGGTTTTGGGTCAATTATCTCGAGCTTAATTTTACCTTGAGAGTGATAAACATACTCCTCTAGTAATTCCTTTACTCTCTTACCATAAGCCTTAACGTTCAAAGGCGCAGATTCCGAGTTGGCACTAAAGTAGTATTTAATATTTAACTCACCCTCTATACCTTCTAGAATATTTTTAGTACCCGAAGACAAGGAGAATAACTTCTCTTCCGTAATATCTAACTTGGCTGAAAAACGATCTGCTACCACATTTATCAAAATCAAAATAACTAGCAAAATTCCCAAGGAACCTAACGATTCAAAAAATACATTTTTCTTCACAGCGATACCTCACTCATGTTTCTTGTTTTCAAGGATTACCATCGTAGCCGCCAACAATGTTCCGATTACTGATAGAAAAAATACCAAATCTCGAGTATCAATAACTCCCCTTTGCAAAGCGTTAAAATGCGTTGTAAAGCTAAAGAGAGAAACAAACTCGGCCACTGGCACCGACAACCATCGATTCAAATGTTCGGTAAACACACCATGACCACTCAAAACTAGTACAAAG
>CAZYUV010000152.1:0-8009 GCA_964650625.1 uncultured bacterium | reverse complement strand
ATTCGCTATTCCAGTTACTTTTTCAATTCTTTCAATTTGTACATGAATTTAAATCTCAATCATTCAAATGTATGAATCATAATTTTATAAAGCATATATTAATTTGCAAAAGACATAACAAAGAAATGTAATAAAAAAGTAGTTTGAATAGTGGCCGTTTATCTATATTGTTAGTTCACAAAATAATTTTAATGAACACTAATAGCAGAAAGACACAACATCCTTATTGCTTTCACCATTCAGTAACCATTATTTATTAATAAAGATTCCAGCATGATGCAAGCCGAGAATATAATACAACCAAATACCCTTGATTTGTTCTTATCCATATTAATGGGCCTTGGTTTGAGCGCCTCCTGTGGATTTAGAATATTCACACCTTTTTTGATAATGGGAATTGCTTCTCAAACTGGATATCTTAGTTTGAGTCCATCATTCCTATGGGTTGCAGATACCTACGCCACAATTACATTTGCTATAGCTACTATAGTAGAGATTGGTGCTTATTATATTCCCTGGCTCGATAATATGCTTGATACGATTGCTACGCCCACCGCAGCAGTTGCTGGTACTTTAGCCACAGCATCGGTAGCCCCTGAAATGTCGCCATTAATGCATTGGACTATTGCTGCAATAGGGGGAGGGGGAATCTCAACAGGAGTAAAATTAGGTGCCGCTACCATTAGAGGAGCATCTACAATGGCCACTGCCGGTACTGGCAATTTTTTAGTTTCGAGCATTGAAACATCAGGTAGTGTAACCGTTAGCATCCTAGCTATTGTAATGCCAATAATTTCTCTAATATTGCTATTACTCCTTGCCTATATTTTCTACAAAACCTACAGACACCTTCAAAAAAATTCTCGTCCGGAATAAAGACTAGCATAATTATTTTGTAGGGTTCTATCATCATAAAGAAAATATTAGGATGAAGCTGTTTCTGAGTAGGAACCTTCCGGAAAAATATATTTACATCGAATATGAATGACGGAGTTGGAATTTCCATCAATAAGTTCTCCCACAAATTTAACACTTTGACCTGTTGAAAACTTATCGAATTCACTACTATTCCTAAAACCTAGATAATATTGAATGCTACCTTGTTTAATGTGGAGCATAAGATTCGCTTCATTTATATTGATGATAATTCCTCTTCCTTTGATACTTGAGCCTACTGTTCTGTTTCTAGAATTAACCAATTCACCTGGCTTTATTACTAGCTTGGCTGAACTGGAGCCATAAAATGAGTAACCCAGAAAACATAACATCACAATAGAAGCTAGTCCGAAATTCTTTGTCGTAAATGATTTGGAAACAGAGCTGCGATGTTTAACTAAAAAATCAAAATGTTGAAGTTTGTTACTCAAACTAATATTAAACTTTTCGAGTAAAAGAAAATTTAGATTATTTATAAAGCTATCAGCCTGTTGGATTTTATTAAATTTATTAGTAATTCTTTTGCACTCCGATACAGCCATTGGAGATCCATTTGCATTTATGAAAGCTATATATGACTCCAGCATTTCATTCGTTATTTCTTTTCGAAGCGATCTTAGAACCAACTTCTCCAACTCCGGGGGTGGTTGTCTCCATTTTTCTAAATAATTAGAAAAAATAACCTTACTATCAAGCTCACCTGACTCGAATTTTTTCATTGCCAGCATGGCAACCTTTGAGTCATTTGCTATTAGTAATGAAATTCCACTTAAAATTATTCTGACATCAGAGGGATTATTTACGTCCATGTCGTTACAGAACTTTTCTAGAAAAGGTATTAATTTAACTTCATTCTGATTAGATAAAGCTTCTACTGTATTTGCTATTACTCGACTATCTGTATGCTCAAGATATTTTGAAAGGGTTGGCCAGACTAGATCACTCGAGGTATCAACCAATGCCTTAACGGCCGTAGAAAGTACAAAAGAATCTAAACCAAAACATTCGCTCTCTAATACCTTATGTAAAAATCCTGCGATTTTTGGATTTTCACCCCTAGTACTGAAATTTTGAAGAATATCAATAATTCTTCTCGTTTCATTGCTATGAAAAGCCTCTATTAAATCTTTTAAATCATCTTCCTTTTCAGATACGCTTAATTGCTCCACTTCTTTAATAGCAGTAGATCGTTTTCTTCTTAATATTAATTTTTTTGCCGCTAAACTAACCTCATGATCTTTATGAAAAAAGCATTTCTGTAAGATCTTAGATGAGTTCTCCAATTGCATCCTCTCAATTAGATATAGAGCGTTTAAGTAGCGTCGTTTATCGTCTGAGTTAATATATTTATCCAAAATAGATGTTATCTCATCAAGTTCATAGTTTTCGGTAAGTACTTTAATTACATTTTTGACTACTATCTCATCAGAGTCCGATAAGAAATTTATTAAGGTAACTATAATCTTATGTCTATTAGTACTGTTTAGTATAAGTTGAATAGACAGAATGCATTCTGAACGTATTACAGCGTTTGGACTCCGTAAATAATCTACTACCAACTTGAAATATTCATCTTTAAGAACTTTTGCCGCCGCACTCATAAATAACACCGCAAAATTTTGTTCTATAATTTGTTCATGCTTACGAAGAATGATGTCCTTAAATCGTGGACTTGGATTATTTGATATTAACTTTATAGCATCAATTTGAACCTGTGATTCATGGGAGAATAAGTCCTTGGATATTTTAAGGTAGAGCTGCTCCCACTGGTTATTATCTTCAGAAACACCATTCATTTTATACGAAAAATAAATTGTTCTTCATTAGTTAGCAAATGTGAAAAATCAAAAGTTTTAGATTCTGATGAATCTTTAATATGACGCTCAACACCTCTACCAGAATCATCAACCCAGTAAACGATTTCTTTAATTGATGGATTCATATACTCATCGATATGAATGCTTTTTATAATGTAAACGCCCGGGGCCTCCTCTTTAAAAGCTACGGAAGATCTAAGGTCTTGCCTCACACGAGCTTCTAAAGAAGTTAACTTTTGGTAATATAATTGTTCCCTATCCTGCCTATCTGCGTTCCGTGTAGAGTAAAAGTACATACTGTATATCAAACCGGTTACCAAAATAATCATGGCACTCACCATAATTATCTCTATTAAAGTAAATGCTCTAATCTGATTCATTACTGACCCGACACTAATGTGCTTAAACGATAAATCAATTTTTCATTATTAAATGAACTCTTCCAAATGATATCAACGTGAATTTGTTTAAAGCTCGATGAACTGAGTGGCTCCGGGACCGATTCAATGGTAAGTAGCCTCATAAATCCGGTAGTACTTGGCTTAACGCCTAGCCCAGCAATATCCAATTTGCCCTTAAGATCTTTATCAGAAACTTCAGTCATATCCATCAAGTTATTAGCGCTTACAGATTTAATGCCACTCATTAAATTGTTTGCTAGACGAGTTGCAATATTAAGGTTTTTACTGGATGCCCCCATTCTATGAGATAAATTAAAGAGAGCAAAAATTGGAAAAAAACAAACACTAAAGAGAACGACAGCAAATAAAATTTCAATCAAGGTAAAGCCCAGAGAGTTTCTAAAAATTTTCATGTTTTGCTTTCGATGATCAAGTCATCCATGGGTATTAATAGTATACTAACTTCGATGGGCTTAAGACAAAATGGATTGGTTCTTCCTTTAACCTTAGTTATAGCAATGATAGCCGCTGCCTTAGGTTTTGCTGTATTCAAAATCTCTCGTCAACAAGTAATCTCAGCAGGGTTTTATTCAGATAAAGAACGCGCTTATCATCTTGCCATCGGGGGATTAAATGCTGGTCGTACATTTCTAGACAATGGTCTGAAATTTATCAATGCTGGGGATCCTGATACCTTCCCAAAATTAGATAAGGCACCCAAAGAACTTAAATCTTTAACAAACTGGTTATTGAACCAATTGAATGATCCAACTTCGGCGGGTGAAGAATTCATTTTTAATCCTCCCGAGATACAAAAGCTAATTGATTCACAATCAGGCAGCAAAATTAAACTATCTCTGGTATTGAACTCTCCTAAATCAATATATTCTGGTACAAACTCAGGATTTAAAGTCGATCAACGTGAAGTATTGTTTAGAATTATTCTAACTGTAGAAGCCAACATCAATCGCGCAGGAGTTAAGGTTCAGAGCTTTTCAGTAATCCATTGGGCAAGTGTTTTACCCTCGGTATTGGGAAAATTCGTGCTTATGCTCAAACAACCTGACCAATTGAATCTTAACCCTATTAAAGACTCAAATAAGAACTTAAAAACCGCACCAATCAATATTATCTCAGGTAGTTCCCCCGTTATCTCTCAAAAATGGAATCCTACTCAGGCTCGAGACGAAATTGATCGAAGAGGGTGGATATTTTTGGGCTCCTCAGCTCAATTAAATTTCGGCTGTTCTGCTGCTGGTGGTTTGAAAGAATTCTCGGAACCACTTGATAATCAAGGGTATTTTTTTAATTTGGAAACAGCTAGCACTCTTGATAACAGTCAAACTTACGAATATTTCACTGTTAAGAGGCCAATTTATTCAGAGATTAACGATGATGAAGAGACTCGTGAATTGCTCACGAATTTGGATCAACAGGAGTATTCCTATAGCTCTAGTCTAAATCTTTTTGGATCCATTAAAGAACCCTCTCCGACCTTTGTTATTGGTAACGTTCTTAGACGAATTATCCTCTTACAGGGTATTTACCATAAAAGCGAAGGTGATAGTTATCCCATGCCCTATCTAGATCAAGAAACCTTCTACAGAGCAAAAGAAGGGCCAGATATGACGGGAGGCTGGCCGGGAATAAACGATAGAAATTTGATTACAATTTTATACAACCACTTTGAACATATCGCCAAGGCTGATGGCGCTACAGGCTTTGAAAAGTACAAAGATCGTGCATCGCAAGTTATATCTTATCCCATGAATGAGATAAATCTTGAATATATTGAATTACCTAAAGGAATCAGTAATAGTCCATTTCCTAAACTTCAAAGTGGATTAGCAGAAAATCCGCCTGAGCTGCAGCGTTTAAAGTCAATGGGGTCTCAAGTAGCTTTCCACCAACCACTTTTATCAGGCGTACTAACCATAAAAAATGATCATGGAATGCCTGTGTTTGAAAATGCCGATTTAGCGAATATTAGTGACCTCGATTTTTTCAAACAGAAGGCTCGTCATTTTGATGATCAGAGTAGCTTTTACCAAGCATTAAATCGAAACTCAAAACTTTCAATTGGTGGAGTTGCCTACATTAAGGGTAATCTTCATATTGATAAGCCAATTTTTGTGGATACTGGTGGAAGTGGAATGATATTGGTTCAGAGTGACATAAAAATATCTTCAGAAATTATAAAGACGGATGGTGAAACATTAACTCTTATATCATTAGGCGGAAACATCTCAGTAGAATCATCAAAGAAGATTCAAGCGGGGCTAATAGCTATGCAGGGAAAAGTCGTTCTTCCCTATGGAGTAGACATTCACGGATTCATAGCCTCAAAAAATCTCAAAATAGATAGTGGCTTCACAGTTGTAAAACGGAGATTAGAATGGGACTCCCTGTTTGATATAACTGATTATCAAAACTATCAGCGCTCCTTCAAAGCTTCGATTACTAGCAATTGGAACTTTTATGTATCTGGGGTTTGAAAGGGAGTGTTTATGAAAAAAATTGTTTCATTGTTTTTCTTTTTATTATCAACGTCTTTATTGGCTCAAAATCCTAAACTTAGCTTCACACTCGAAACTGGTAGTAATGATACTGCAGTATCAGAAAAGATTACTCCACTCAACCTTGTAAATGATCCCGTTAATAGTTTTTTAGTGACACCGCTACCATCAACAATTGCTTTACCAGAAATACTATCGAACCCTACTTACACCTCGCCGAGCTTGGGTTCAAAGCTTGCGCCTCATCTAACTAATAATGCTAAAAGAGTCACCCCTCAACAGCCTATTTTACGATCTATGAATGATCCAAAAGTATCTCAACTATCCGAGGTAAAAGCTGTTAATAGACTTACTGTCCTATGGGGACAGTATATGAAAGTACTTTCCGACGACAATCCAACCTATCAAACTTATATGAACTGGGCCTTGGAACTTGGATCAACTAAAATGAATTGCCTAGAGCGTTATATGAGTTGTACTACATGGTGCGAATTTCAAGGTCAACAACCCGGTACTCAATTTATTAACTGTGACCCATCAGAAGATGGCAAGCAGTTCATACCAGGAGACCCCAGTGAATGTGCCCGCCCTCTAAATGAACTGCCTACTGACCCCACGCAACTCTGGCCAGGTGGCTCAGGCTGCTAATATTTATCTATCAGGAATAGGCAACTCTTTAGATTCAGCTTGCTGACCTTTCCGAATACCGGTTACCTTAAATCTTCCCTTGCATCCCTTGACCCAGATGGCATGACCATCATGAACACCAAATGTATTACCCTCAGTGCATATATACTTTTCTCCAATCTGCTCCACCAGCTCATGAGATATTAGCTCGGAGAAAAGCTCGCCACCACAAATTCTTCTTTTTTTAAATAATCCTAGTGTCTTACCGCTTTTACAAGTTATGACAAGAGTCATGGTATCCCCAACTATCGCTTCTCCATTTGTAGGTCCACCTGCACCATTGCCAGAAGCTCCTCCATTATTAACTTCAGAAGGAGAAATAGATCTAGAAGATTCACCATCACCTGGCCATCTGACAGCAACTATATTACTTCTTTCATGACTGCCTTTGTAACCATGCCGAGCTAATCCTGATACCATAAAATAGTAAACTTCTCCAGGTATCGGTGACCAGTCAGACAGAGGGGGCTGCTTAATATGGTCACCGTTTACTGCAACTTTACTCTTACGAGTATTACCCGGGCGAATCCACTCAAACGTTCCTGCGTGCCACTTTCCATTGGTATTTACAAAAACCCAAGGATTTGCATTCACGGCAACAGGATCATCTGCACCCGGTTCTAAAGCTATTGATTTCCATTGATTAGTTTTATCAAATCTCAAATCAATGAAAGGCCCCCCAACTTCAACCTTAAGTTCTGTAGTCTCCGGCCAGTTGGCTACAGTAGGATGAAGCCATTCGACCTCGTTTAGATCGAAAGGAAGACCTTCCTGACCTCCTCCTGTAGACGCAACCTGTCCTCCTGTTTCTGGTCCAGCGGATTCCGAGCCACCAACAGAACCTGCGGCAGATTCATTTGAGTCCGGCCATTGCACAGCTACAATATCTGTTCTCTCATGACTTCCTTTAGGACCACCTCTCGTCAAACCGGCTACCATGAAATAGTAAGTTTCTCCAGACTTAGGTGACCAACTTTTAAGAGGCGGCTGTTTAATATGATCTCCATTTACGGCTTTTCTTGCTTTAGTTGTGCCACCGGGTCTCATCCACTCGAAAGTACCGGCATACCAATTATTATTTAGTTCAACGAATACCCATGGATTAGCATTCACTTGAATGTCATGAGTTCCGCTTGTATGTCTTATCGTATCTGATTTCCATTGCTGAGTTTTATCAAATTTGAGACTAATCTCATTGGCAGTTACTTGGACATTAAGTTTGGATGTCACGGGCCAATTCTGAACACCAGGATAATGTAGCCACGTAACTTCACTTAAGTTGAAAGGCAGATTCGCTTGAGCGAAAGTTGAAAAGGTGATCGTAATGAATGAAAACAATAAAAGTTTATAACGCATTAGAACATCCCAGTAATTAATATTAGTAACCATGAATTCATAATCAATTCATACTAGCGTTGTAGCATAGTCTACTACATCGATTTTAGAATCCACAAAGCTTAGAAAAGCTAAAAGCGGTAATAATACGATCATTAATCATTCATACTTAAACTCAATATCTGCACGATTACATTGTGTTCTGCCCATTTGATTCCATCAGCATCAAAGGCCTCAAGTTTAATCTCATAATTTTGTGTCGTTTGTCGCTTTATTAGAAAATTAATGGAGTCATTATCAGTAGAAGAAATAATATC
>CAZYUV010000151.1:0-8029 GCA_964650625.1 uncultured bacterium | reverse complement strand
CAGTGAGTATTGTTCCTGATGAATCAACTAATGCCTTAGTTATAACAGGTTCAAAGGCACAGTTTGACGAGGTGGTTGCGATTCTTCAAAAACTAGATATTTTTAGAGCACAGGTTCTAGTTGAAGCGGTAATCGTTGAAGTCAAGATGAGCTATGTAAAATCTTTGGGAATAAATCTATCGGCTTTTGGTGGTAATGTTGGTGATAATAATGCTTTTGGTGCAGTAAGCAATATGGGAGTTATTCCAGGGCCAGGATTAAATTTAGGCGTAGTAGAAAATGATGCAGAAATAGCGGATTTACTAGCAGGTCAGAAGATTAAAGCTTTGTTAAGGGCATTTAAGAATTCTAATCAGGCGAATGTTCTATCAGCCCCTCAAATTCTAACGATGGATAATGAGGAAGCAAAAATTGTTGTAGGTGAAGTGGTACCGTTACCTACTGGAGTAAATACTGCATTAAATACTGGGAATCAAACGATCAGTAATTTTAGATTTGAAGATGTTGGACTTGATTTAAATATCAAGCCTCGTATTACCCAAAAAGAGACTATTAGTTTGGATGTAAAACTAGAAATAAAGGCTAGAAGTTCAGACGCGTTATTTGAATTTCAGGTGCCTATTATTACCCGTCGAAGCATTGACACCACTGTGAACACACGCGATGGTGACACAGTCGTCATTGGTGGTTTGATGCGAGATCAAAAGGATAAGGTGGTTGAAAAAATACCATTGCTTTCTAGGATTCCTCTGTTAGGTAAATTGTTTAGGAATAAGGAGAGTAGAAATCAAAAAACCAATCTTTTTGTATTTTTGACCCCTTACGTACTGAGTGATGAGGAAGAATTACAACAAATGACTAAACGTGTCAATACGACAATGAGCTCATCAATGAATAAGACAGAGTTTAGTCCTCTTTCGTACAATGAGGGTCAAGGCATTGTTGCTGCTGTAGAGGACGATAAGCAGCTAATTAAACCTATTAAGGTTGATAGAATTAGTATGGATGGTGTTTCAGAATCTTTGGAAAATAAAGATATAGAAACTATCAAGCTAGAGAAGGTAATTAGTGAGGATACTGAGGTAGCTCTTCCCAAAAATCCTCAAGCTAAACCAAAGGTTAAGAAATCAAAATCGATTCAAGAAAAGCGGACTTCAAAAGTGCAACAAAAATCTGAACTGAAAAAAGTTGAGAAAAGCAAAGTGGATACTAATCCAGATAAGATAAGTGCTAGTGAAGCAGCTAAATTCTTACAAATGCTGGATTTGAACTCTGAGGAAGAAACTGGTTCTGTTGCTCCCGCTACGATGGAATCAGTTAGAGCTAAAACATTAAAGCTAGCCGGAGATATTCAAGAGCCTACTGAAGCTGTAAAAGTAGCTAAATCTAAGGATTCAAAGAAACTTGCGGAATCAGATAACCCAAATAAATCTAATAAAGCAGAAAGTTCTTTAGACTCTTCTGAGTCGGAAGAATCTGTCAAACTGAAGGAGAATATTACAACAGCAGGGACTATTAAACTGCAAAATTCTACCCAGTTGTCTCAAACAACAGAAATACCCGAAAAATCGACTGAAGAAAGGCCTGAACTGTCAAAGGCGAAAAAGTCCAAAACGGTTGTAAAAGTGGTTTCGTCTAACGAACTGGATAATTCTAGTGTAAATCCAGTTCCCGAGAAATTAGTTAAAGACATTATTAAGCCTGAAGTTAAGATCTCTAGCGTTAAGCCAGTACGTAAAAAGATTCGCCCTAGTTTGATAAGTTCTATTCGAAAAAAAATAAAAAAATTAACTCGTGATATTGGTCGTAGAAAATCCAAGAGCAAGGTCGAAATTGAGCCGCAAATTGGGCCATCAAAAAAACCTGAGAAGAAGTTAGAACAGGTTCTAAAGTCGAAAAGTAATGAAACTTTAAAGCATATTACAATAGAACCTAAGAAGCAGGTTAATGCTGTATCGAATAATGTGTTAACTGGAAACGAAAATAACACATTGAATAAAGCTATTGAAGAAAAAGGAAATCACAAAGGTACCAGGGCTTCTAGCCAACTAGAAAGTCTCAAAAAAATGGATGTTTCAAAATCATCCCCCAAGATTTCTAAGGCTAAAAATACGTTTGTAGGAGAGACCATTGATCAGGAGAATAGACCGCCCCTATTGAATGCTGTTAATACGGGAGAAAAGAAGATTGAACGATCAGGCTCGAAGTCAGAAAGACAGGAGTTAGGCCTGGGAATCAAGAACGTGAAAATGGCCTTAAAGGATATGCGTAATAAATTGCATAAAGCTGATGCAACAAAAGTACATAAAAATAACACGGGTGATGACAAGTTCGACTCTTTAATGATTAAAGTAAGAAATCAGCGACAAACGGCCCATTTAAAGGCTTCTAGAAATAGAAATCTATTGTATCCAGCTAGGAAAAATTTAAAGAAAAGCAATAAACCTCAAGAATCTTTTGATCAGCTCGTTGGCAATCTTGAGCAAAGTATTTCGAAGCGAACAAGTTATCACTCGGAACGTTTATCGGAAGTAGATAAAATTGCGCGTGAAAAAGATGAGGAATTCAATCAGTTGGTTGAGAAGCTAGAGAAAAACTTGTCAAGGAACTGAGGTTTACCATGATAGATTTATTTGGTGGTCGGGATTTAATCGGTCAAATTCTTCTTGAAAAGGGGCATATCGATGATCAGCAGCTTCAAATAGCTTTGGATAAGCAGGATTCGGAAGATGGAGCTCGGCGTCTCGGTCAGATTCTTATTCAAGATCAGATGATTAGTGAAGATCAGCTTTTAGAGGGTCTTTCGGAACAATATGATATTCCTTATGTAAAGAAGATAGATCGTCTAGATAATGATGCCTCGATGATGGGTAAATTGCCGATTGACTTTGCTAAACAGCATCAATTTTGTCCCTGCTATACTTCAATGGATGAACTGGTTGTGGCTATTAACGACCCTCTTAAAGTGCATCTCTTGGATGACCTGAGACAGCTGCTTGGTCTGACGATTAAACCAGTTTTGACTACTCAGGAGGAGATCGAGCTAGCAATAAATGAATGTTACGGATCTCAGAAAGATCTCACGTCCCAGGTGATTAAAGATCTCGAGGAGGCTGACTATACAATCAATCTAGAGGATCTGGAGGGCGCTGAAGATCTTCTTGATATGGCGAATAAAGCTCCTGTAATTCGATTTGTAAACTCGATTATTTACCATGCTGTAAATGATGGGGCTTCAGATATTCATATTGAGCCGTATGAGAAAGATATTAAGATTCGCTATCGAATCGATGGAGTATTATATGACACACCATCACCGCCAAAAGTTGTTCAAAGAGCTATCGCTTCTAGAATAAAAATCATGGCGAGTTTGGATATTGCCGAGACTAGATTACCGCAAGATGGTCGTCTTAAGATCTCATTGGGAGAAAAGGTTGTAGATTTAAGAATCTCTGTTTTACCCACTAGTCATGGTGAACGGATTGTGATGAGGCTTTTGGATACTCGAGCCGACCTACTAGATGTTACTAACATAGGCTTTCCTGAGGATATTGATAAGGCTTTTCAGAAGCAGTACACCAGGCCAAATGGAATATTGTTGGTGACGGGGCCGACAGGTTCTGGGAAATCTACCACTCTATATTCTGTCCTGAACACCATCAAGTCTCGAGAAAAGAATATAATCACTATTGAAGACCCTGTTGAAATCCAGATCGAAGGTATTTCTCAGATTCAAGTAAAACCAAAAATTGATTTTACTTTTGCTGCAGGTTTAAGGTCTATTTTACGTCAAGATCCCGATATTGTTATGGTTGGTGAGATACGAGATCAAGAAACTGCAGAAATTGCTGTTCAAGGTTCTCAAACTGGTCATTTAGTTTTATCGACTCTGCATACAAATGACACTCCAGGTTCGATTACCAGATTACTTGATATGGGTGTGGAGCCTTACCTAATAAGTTCTTCTCTGATTGGTGTACTAGCACAGCGCTTGGTGCGCTTGAATTGTAATTACTGCAAAATAGAATATTCGCCTGATCCCATTGGATTGCAAACTCTTGGATTATCAGCAGAAGATACGTACTTGCGAGGTAAAGGCTGCATGCGCTGCAATCATATTGGATATAAAGGTCGTCGTGGTATTTTCGAATTCTTAGAAATTGATGAAGAGGTGCAGAATCTCATTGGTCAAAGGGCTAGCTCAGCTGAAATTCGGAGAAACTATTTTATAAAAAGGAAAGCGGGACTTTTATTGCGTGATGATGGTATCCGACGAATTAAAGAGGGGATTACTACAGTTGCTGAGGTTCTTAGGGTAGCTTAATCATGCCTAATTTCCATTATACAGCGTTAGATCGTAATGGTAAAAAAGTTCGATCAGAAATACAGGCGAGCTCGGAGGCTTTAGCACGAAAGCAAGCTAAAGATCGCGGTCATTTCATAATAAAGATGGGGATAGACTCTGGGAAGATGAAATTCAATTTTCTCAGAGCGTCGCAAACATCCTCGGTAAAGGTTCCCGGTAAGGAACTAGTGTTTTTTACGCGTCAACTGGGTACTCTTTTACGTTCAGGTTTTACACTTGACGGTGCTTTGGCTGCAATTAGTGAACAAATTACTCACTCGGGTTTTCACAGTGCTATCTTAGCCGTAGACCGAGCTGTTAAAGAAGGTAAGACACTTCACGAGTCATTGAGTAAATACCCTTACATTTTCGATGAAACTTTTCGATCTCTGGTTAGAGCTGGCGAGGCATCTGGTGAATTGCCAGCGATTCTTTCAAAACTTGCTTTATATTTGGAAGAGCAAGCGAAACTCAAAAATAAAATGTTAGCTACGTTAACCTACCCTGCGGTGATGGTTATAGCCTCTGTAGGTGTCATAATAATATTGATGACTCAAGTAGTCCCTAATATTACATCGGTTCTGTTGGAACAGGGTAAAGAACTACCCGCAGCAACAGCTTTTCTTATAAAAAGTTCAAACTTTTTATCTAATTGGTGGTGGTTGTTAATTTTTCTGTTTTTTCTTTCTCTAGTCTTTCTGAAACAATATTACCGCAGTAAGATTGGTCGCTATAGAATAGATGCATTGTTGTTAAAACTACCGCTTTTGGGGGCTTTATTTCAGAAGATAGCAATATCAAGATTCGCCTCTACGTTTGCAGTCTTGCTTCGCTCCGGAGTGGATATTCTTAAGTCAATGTCAATTGTTAAACAGGTTGTAGGGAATGTGGTATTACAAGAGGCAATCTCTCATGCAGCTGAAAATGTGGGCGAGGGTAATAGTATTGCGGAGCCATTACAAGCGAGTGGAGTGTTTCCACCAATCGTCATAAAAATGATAGATACTGGTCAGCGCTCTGGTAATTTAGAAATGATGCTAGAAACAGTCTCTTCTGATTACGACAACGAAGTAGAAAATACAATTCTGGGTCTGACATCGATCATTGAGCCCTTGATTATACTTGTGATGGGAGGATTTGTTTGCTTCATCGTGGTAGCTATCTTGGTGCCCATGCAAGACATGGCCAATCTATAAGACAAAAAGGCTTCACTCTATTAGAGTTAACATTGTCACTGCTGATTATATCGGCTGCAGTGGTTACAGTTTTACCTAACTTGAGTCAGTCAGCTCGAATGTCTAGTCAAGCAAAAACGACGGTAAGCGCTATCCAGTTGGCACGGAATCTATTAAATGAAATTCAATTAGATTCAAAAAAAATTTCAGAAGGGAAGCAGGACGGAAAGTTTGATGATTTTGAAAGTTATCGATATGAGTATGAGATAGAGAAGGTGAAACTGGAAGATATTATGTTGGTTCCACAGGATGAAAATGGTTCCTTCGGCGATATGGGAGTTAAAAAAGATTTGAACGTGGAGCGCTTGTTTAAGATACAGTTGCATGTCTATTGGGGATCAGGTAATCGTACATATCGATACGAGACTCACTCGTTCATCTACAAGGATGAAAAGAGATGAATTTGTTGGATGCCAAAGTTTACAGGCGATCAAGTCAGTCCAGTGGTTTCACCTTAATCGAATTGCTATTCGCGTTTATGATAATGGCTGTAATGTTATCGATGTTATATAACGCAGTTTTTACGGCTATAAAAGGCGTTAAAATTGTTGATCGAGTCTTCGAAACACCTTCTAAGGCTCTAGTGCTTTCTAAAATTTTTGAGAGAGAGTTGACTGGAATTTATCTGCCCGAAGTGATCCCTTTGGCAATCCCAAAAGACAAAAAAGGTAATGCTCTTAAAAGTTTTATTAAAGAGCAGATGGTATTTGGTTTGAAAGGTCGTAATCGAGAAATCCATTTTACAAGCTTAACTCCTCTCAGAGAAATGCAGGAGGCTAAATTGGGAGATGTCATAGAATTGGGTTATAGTTTTGATAGGAGTGACAAAGTATTGACACGTCGCAAGGACCCCATCCCTGATGACCGCATAGATAAGGGTGGCGAAACCCAAGATCTTAAAATTGATCTCTCGGATGTTAAATTCGAATATTTTGGCAAAAAATGGGAAGACCGTTGGGATAGTGCTAAGGTTAAAAAGTTACCTAGGGCTGTAAGAGTTACTTTTAAGATTATTCCAGCGGGGCATAATACAGAGCATCTTGATGAAAAAGAAATTGAGAACCTATCAATAGAGCATCGTGTCGTCGTTCTTTTACCAAACGCAGTTGATAATAAGAGATTATGATATTGCGTAATAGATATCATGTAAGACAGAAAGGCTTTGGCTTAGTTATAAGCCTTTTGCTGGTAACTTTGTTGGCGGGATTAGCTAGTAATTCTTTTAAAAGATCTCAGAATCATTTATTTGTTGTGCGTTCTCAAGCTCAGCATATGCAGGCACTGACATTAGCAAAAGCAGGTGTCAATATTGCTCGTGCAGGCTTATTGATGGATAGCAATGATACTGATGATCTTGAAGAGGATTGGCATAAACTCTCGCTGGCATCACAAATTGCGCCCATACCTTTAGGTAACGGTTTTGTGTCATTAGTGATAGAGGATGAGGAACGACGACAAAACATTAATGCATTGAACGAAAAGGAATTAAAAGATTGGTTCAAGAACTTGCGTTTAAAGCGTGTTAAAAAAGGTGACATTCTTGATATTGATATTATTGAAGAAAATATTCATGATGAGCTTGCGGATAATTTTTTAGATTGGACTGATCACGATGATGAGGTCAGACCGAATGGTGCAGAGAGTCGCTGGTATAAAAAGCAAGATGAGAAATATTTTCCTCATAATCGTCGCTTGGCAACGGTTGGTGAACTACTGTGGGTGCGTGGTTTTACGCCTGAAATGCTTTTTGGAAAAAAAGGAAATCCAAAGTTAAAGGACATGATTACTGTTTACGGTGGAGGAAAACTGAATATCAATACTGTTAATCGGGATGTGCTTATTACTCTATTACGGCAAGAGGATGAGTATATGGCTGAAACGGTTGCACAAGCTTTAATCGATGAACGTCCTTACAAAACAGAAAATCAGGCTAAGAATATTCTTAGTCAGTATGGTTTTGGGGGTGTTTTGGATAAAAAAATCAAGGTTAAAAGTGAATACTTTAGAATCATTGCTACCGGAATTGTTGGGAATGTTGAAAGTAGAGTCGAAGCTATAGTTAAACGCTTAAAAAAAACGTGCGATATTTTATTGTGGAAAGAAACTTCGGTTGAATCTGAGCGACACAGTTCAGAGCGTATAGAACAGGAAGGCGACTATTGAGTTTAGTTTTAGGTTTGGATATTGGTGCAAGTGCTGTTAAAGCGGTGCTCATGGAAGACGTTCTTCATGGGGAGGTTATTCGTAAGTTTTACCATTACCCTTATGGAAATCAAACTCGTGAAGAAGCGCTCCAGCATTTTTTCGATACTATTATATTGGAAGAATATGATCGTTTGGTAGTTTCTCTCAAAGGTTATGAGGGATCTGTGCGTATTGTCGAATTGCCTTTCAATGAAGATAGGAAGGTTCGTTCCGTACTGCCTTACGAATTGGAGAATGAATTTGC
>CAZYUV010000150.1:0-8085 GCA_964650625.1 uncultured bacterium | reverse complement strand
TAGTTATCAAGCCATACTGCCGAGCCCATTTGTTCCCAGTAGAACAAAGTATCTTCGGCATCAGAGGCGAGCAGATAATTGTCGGGGCCAGTATCAGAGAATAAGCCCCAGTTTTCGCTCTTAAAATAGCTGGAGGTTTTATGCCCATCCTTAGCATGTAGCCTAGTGTCACTTATGACATCAGTCTTAATCCAATCTTTAGTATCGGGGTCGATTGTAAAGTTGAATTGATCCCATGTTTGGCCGTCATTTTCTAAATCTATATTGATGTAGGGAAGCGGAAGTACTGAAGGTGCTGGGGGATTATCACTCTTTAAATGCTCATATGGAAATGTCTTATGAAGAGTAGACTCTTGTCTTAGATTATTTACGGTCATAAATGAGTATCTAACGGGACCCAATATCAAGGTTGGTGAACGATTATCGAAAAATCTCGATGGTGTTTTGGTATAAAAGTAACTACCGAATGGCTTAATTAATGCTGGATGCTGACTTCTGTAGTCAGCTTCGTTACTGAAACCCATTTCTGTAAGTTTGGAGGGGTCTTTAATACCGTAATAATTGTAGAATAATCTTTTTCTTTTGATAGATTTATGTATCGAATCAGTCGTACTTGGATATGTTATGCTTTTGTAAAATGATTGGTAATTTCTGAATTCAGAGGTCATTAAAAAATTCAAATCAGTTTCACCATCTCCCCATTCATATTCATCATAGGGTTTTGGCATTTCTGCAATATTAGCTTCTAGCAATTCTCCACTAGTACTGAATTTAAATTTCTGACCTTTTTGTCTATGAAAATAATCTCCGTAATAGAATTTTCCTGAACCATCTATGTTTCGAACTCGAGAGCTTCTGAACCCAGTTTCGAAATTATAGGCATAATAACTGGCAAGGTTTAATACAATGCCTTTAGGTTCATCGGTTCCTAAGAAAACCCAACCCTTGTAATCAATATTATTCAGCGTATCATTCGGATCAAAAGTCCTTACTGTCTTCTCAGTTTGGCCGTTAATCTGAAAATCTTTAAGGCTATTAATAATAATCAATGGCCGCATGGTTGATCGCTCGGTCTCGATAATGCCACCTTTATTGTGTTTTTTGCTGCGGTTGTTGCTTAAAGGTAAACGATTAATTTTTCCTACAAAACCATTTTCTTCGGTCTGATTTTTCATAAAAAAGGAAAAACGGCTTACAACTGGTGGTAAGACATTAACAAAACGAAAATTGTACCAGGCATCATATGCCTTAGCAGATACTCCATCTTTTGAGATTTCAACTTCAATTGTAAAGATTCCTCGACATTCCTTTGGATGTGGAAAGATGAGTGCATCTGAATCATACTTATTACTTTCTGGAGTGCCAAAAAATGGCTCGAGGTATTTGAAGTGGACTTTGGCGTTGAATTCAAATCCAACAAATTCAGCAATCTTCTTAGAATTTTCCAGCGACTTATCGAATACCGGCTGTTCAAGATCAATCGTAAAATCTTCGAACTTATGAATATTCTCTAAAATCTTCGTTTTAGCCATGCTGGTGCCCAAGCGCATTTCATGATTAATCCAATCATGAGCTTCTTTTTGTATACTTTTGGCGAGTTGTTCTCGAGCGCTATCAAGATAATAATAGTGAACTAAAAAGAAGGTTTCTCTAGATTGCATATTCAATGAAAACAGGGCGATTCCTACGATTAAAATTACACCTAGTATCAGAATAATAAATGACATAAAACCTTTTTGTTTATTGTGCATATTATTATTCCTAGAAGTAATACCAGCTCGAGCTTCTTATTCGTTGTTTTGGTTTAATTCGACTTGTCCATACGTCACTAATTCCGTCATCTGTAGAACTATACTCAAGAAGCTGAAATACCCTATTGTTATCTTTCATACCAATATAATGAACAGTAGCTTGAATAGAATTCATTTTAAAGTTTGATGGAAAGTCTGACGGTATCTTCAATTGAACCTGTCCTTCATTAGTATTGAATATTAATGTACTGTTCGATCGAGGTATTTTGGGAAAAGTACCAGTCAACTTCAATACTAGAGGGCCTTTTCTTGAAGTCGAATCATCCTTAGATGATAATTCTTCAAATGATTCAGTCTGTCGATTATTTTCTCTTTTATCAGGAAAACTTAAATAGACCAAGACGCATAGGCTTATTAATAAGCCAATCAGTAGTAGTACTAAGACTAATATTTGAATGGTCTCTTTGTTTGATTTTTTAGACATCTTATTACTTCGCCAAAATCCAGATTATATGCGCCCAGAGATTAATCAGGCAAGTTCCGATTATCACGTTCATTTCAAAGTCCTGCAGACCGAAACAAAATGTATAATGGGCTCTCTGTTATAAACAATGATTCTGAATTAAATGGGTAAAGAGGAAATCTAAAAGCTATGACCTTCGTAAGACTTATAATATTTGTAGTTTTGACATTTCAATTAACTGCAAATACGACTAAATTAGTTACCACAAAGACTTCTAAGTCAACATTGCCTAAAGGGTGGACCGACCTTGTGGATAATTATTCCAAATTTACAAAGAAGGTGACTCTATTTGGTAGTCATAAAATTAAAGACTGGACCCCTGCTATCAAAAAAGCAATCAAGGACGGAAATAGATATATCTACTTCAAGCCAGGTACTTACCATATAAAAGGGAATGGTGGCGAGCCGGCCGCATTTGGAGATAGTGTATGGGTTGGTTCAGGACCTTGGGAGTGGCCACACTATCATGTCCAAACTTCAGTGATTGCTTATACAGAGGTAAACTCCAATGGCGCCCCTTTAAAAAAATCCATTCTGGATGGATCAATTAAAACTAGTTCAACCATAGGTTTACTGGTTCCAACGAGTTTTCGAGCAAAATATATAGGCTTTCAGCTCAAGACCTATCACAAGACGGGTTTCTCATCGAAAATTCCTCCACAGGCTACCGTAATCAGAATGCAGAACACTGATGCTACTAAAATTGGCATTAATTCATCTCAAAATATAAGCGTCTTCAAAGGATGTACTTTTCAAGGCAGTGGTTTGATTAAAAAGCTTGAATCGTACAATTCAGATGGCGGTACCGATATTTACTACGAAGGCAATGGTGGGGTATTTGAAGATCTCAATTTTGCCAGTAATGGTGCCGGTTTAACATTAGCATTACCAAATAAAACTCAACAAACATCTGATTTTATAGTACGAGACATTAATTTCCACGCAGGTAACGCAGAAAAAATTCGAATTACAGGTTCCCAGCAGTTGAGAATTTTAGTCGAGGGAGTTATTTCCAATGTTGGAGGTACACTTCTTAATATTGTTAGTGGCGGTTTAATTAATTCGAAGATAAGCAAAAATCAAGTGGGTTCTAATTCTAAGCCTAGATGGAATAAAAATTCAGTTGCGTTAATTGATGCAGATCAATGCAAAATAAATAATACGATTATTTCTTACAATAGTGCTCATGGTTATGGTGGTAATAGAGACCATGTTAAGCAGGATAAGCATCGCAAATTGAAATCTCAGCATCAATCTCCTTTGCACATGATCCGTTTTAAGAAAGACTCTATTATCAAAGGCATATTGATTATGGCTAATAATTTGTCTTTCAGTAGAGGCGATTTAATCAGGTTTGAATCAGAAGATGCAAAAGAGATTTTTCTCCATTCCAATATACTTACATCGCCTGGTTTTAATGCTAGATATTCAAATAAACTTAATGCAGAAGCCGTGGCGTTTTTCATGCAACGCAAACAACAATCTGTAAGCTTTTATGGTAATGAGTTAGACTCATATTATTTTGATCAATCGGGTAATAAAACGCCCAGAGAACGGCCCTTTCTGACTAATTTGATTAGACGTTATCAGAACAAAAATCCCAGTTGGGTTGAGGTTGAACGATTTAATAATAAATCCGAGCAATCCGAATCACTTATTGAAACCCAAAATGCTTCTGAATGGTTCACAAACAATTCTCGTAGTACAAGTATTGCGGCTTATTCAAAGCTAACTACTCGGGTATTACTTTTTGATGGAACATTTATAACTGACTGGAGTCCGGCAATTAATGCTGCTATCAAGGATGGTAAAAAGCACATATACTTTCCTGCAGGCATTTACAATGTTACTGGGCGTGCTAATGGCGAACCTTGTTTTTTCGGAGCTTCTGGTAAAAGTACATTGTCTTGGTATGGAGAAACTGATAAGACAGGTACTTACAAATCAAGCATAATTGCCCACACCAAAGTTAAAGAAGATGGATCGGCCTGGATTGTAGAAAAAGGTAGACATCTAAATGGCAAACCAACGAAGGATAAAGTAAGCACTCAATCAAGTATTGGTTTTTGGTTCACATCGCCTCTTAATGCTCGCTATCTTCAATTTAAACTAAAAACATTTGATGTTAAAGGTTATTTAGATAGTCCTCCTAAGCAAGCAACGGTCATCAGAATTCAAAACCTCGATCAATGGCAAAAGCCAAGCGGTGTTCATAAGAATGAAGAGAATATTCATACTTATATGAAAAACATCATATTAAATGGTAGCGGTCGCAATACAAACATAAGTAATGAAAATAGTGATGGAGGAACTGACATATACTTCGAAGGCAATAATGCTGTATTCGAAGGTATTAAATTTACAAGCCAAGGGTCAGCGATTACTTTAGCTTTGCCCCAAGAGAATGTTCTACATAACGCCTTAGTTAAGAATGAAATAGTGTTAAGGAATCTACATTTTGATAATGGAGACACAGATAAGATTCGTTTAAGTGGCTCAGCATTGTTTAGTGGTCTACATATAAATAATTTTACAGCCACTAATCAAGCAAGCAAAGAAAACAGCTCTGCGATTCGATTACTTGGAGGCGGCTTCAAAGATTCAGTCATAGCCAATATACATATGGGTAAAAAACCATTATTAATAAACGCAGACGGTTCTGATAATTGCCAAATATGGCGAACAATAATATCAGACAGCTCTACCAATAAAACTAATCTTGATGACTGCATAGTTGCAGGAATGATCCCCAGATATAAATGATAAAGTAATTGCAATCATTCAAGTTGATAAGTTTTTTCGCTTTTATTACAATTTTTAATGTGATCTTAGCTACAATATTTTCGTTACTTTTAATCTTTTCAATACATGGGATCATGACTAGTTTTCTTACTTATTAATTTGGAAATTATATGTTTTATTATCTTAAACTATTGTTAATTCTCGGAGCAGGACTGCTTATTGATATCAAAGTGGCAGCATCTAAGCAAAAACCATTTACCCTAGCTAGAGCGTCGAAAAGTAATGTATCAAAAAAAATGTCTAGCACTGATTCGAAATCAAAAAATCAATCCAGCAAGCTTTACGAGCGTAATACTGTTCCGCCATATATCGCTGGTTTCCAAAATTATGCTGTTTTTAGGATTCCTACATTGCTTGTAAGCTCAAAGTGGATTTACAGTTTCGCACAGGGCAGAATGGATACCCATCACGATTTTGAGGGTCGTCAGCATATCGTATTCAGAAGGTCAAAATCGAGAGGCGAAAAATGGAAACCAATGAAAGTATTGGCTGAAGGTGATCCGGGTTTTATATGTGGTTCTATGAGTCCTGTATTGCTCAAAAATAATTCAATTCTTCTGATGTGGGTAGAACAGCATGATACAAAAGACGGCAGAGAATCTGAAACAACTCGAGTTTTCACTATAAAAAGTAGGAATGCTGGAAAGACCTGGACGAAGAAAAAAGATGTTACCGAGCAGGTCAGGCGCAAATACGAAAAGCCGGGTAAATGGTTTGGCGTGGGACCCTCTTCAGGCATTGTTAAAAAGTATAGTCCCAATAAAGGCCGTATCATAATCGTGGCTAGTCAGTCTGGTATACAAATTGCCAACAAGCATAAACAGTTTTCACCTTCGCATCTTATTTTCTCTGATGATGATGGCGAATCATGGAATGTGGGGGCTACTATGCAAGTCAAAAGTAAAGAAGCGACTGTAGTTGAATTAGCCAACGGTGATTTGATTATTAATGCAAGAAGTAACGACTATCCGCATCGGATTGTCGGTTTGAGTGTTGATGGAGGTAAAAGTTTCAAAGTCGATGGCGATGATCTTAGAATCGACGATGTGACATCGAAGAATCCAGGTAAATTACTTGCTGATTGTGGTGAAAGGTTTACGGATTGTGGAGTTCATTCTGGTTTAGTATTACATTCCAGAAATGAGAGTTCCGGTCTTAGTAATCTTATTTTTTCGAATCCACAAGGCACCCGTGTTGAACGAACTTATGGCACACTACAATATAGCGAAGATAGTGGAGAAACATGGACATCAAAACTACGCTACACGGATGATAGCATAGGTAATAAACATGGTTATTCGGGTTATTCTAATCTTGCGCTTCTAGATGATGGAGCATCCATCGCTATATTGTTTGAACGAGGCGGGACTGACCCTGCAGAATATGTTGAAGGTCGAGCACTTATTGAAAATGAGACATGGCAAATCAACTTTAATACTTTTAATGCACAGGGTAAACCTAAGGGTCTAACTAGCAGAAAGCGGAAGTCCAAACGCAGACATCATATGATTGATTTCAAAATCATCCCTTTTGCTGCCTTCACAGATGATGCCATCAAACAAAGCGTAGAAGAACCAGATGGCGACGACTTAAAAAAGTGCATCAATATAGACAGCAGTTTTGGAGTCCTAAAAGATCAGAAGTGCAAGTAATTAATAAGTAGATCGCACGGGTTGCTATCTACTTGATATCAGTACTGATCGACTATGAATCAATAAAATCTTTTACACCTGTCTGGCTTAAATGTTCGTTTTTAACCTCTACAACCGCTTTCATATCAGAGCGGTAGCGTAGTAGTTTTTCGGATACATTAGCGTCGTACTGAGCTAGCACTTGAGCCCCATACAGCACTGCGTTTTTATAGCGATTAAGTCCCATCAAGGCTACTGGCGTCCATGATTCGGCCTTGTCAGACCATAGTTGAGTAATACTTGATTGACTTAGCGAATCGCAACTTAGGTAGAGGTTAATAAGAACGCTTTCATGTTTTTGACTAAGATATGCAGCCACGTTCTTTATAGAGTGCAAATTTTGTACGACTAAGGTAACTGGACCTACACTATCCTCAGATACAACCTTTACTGGTATTTTTAGTTCATCAGCAAAATTTAGGATGTCGTTTTGATCGGACTTTTTAATATCCTCTGTAAAATGAATTGAAAGTTCCTTAATTTTTTCTAATTCGGTGCGTACTTTCAAACCCAATTTGGAACGCAATGCATTGCGTACTTCAAGATTATCAAGATGAGCGATTCGGCTTGCTAAATCAACAGCAGCTTTAGATTGTCCAGCACCTACGGTACCTACAGGTATTCCATCAGGCATTTGTACAATGGACAAGAAAGAGTCCAAGCCTTGAAGAGTATTAGCTATGATTGGTAATCCAACTACTGGCACCAATGTTTCACTAGCCGTCATACCTGGAAGATGAGCTGCACCTCCTGCCGCACACACACTGACTCGAAAGCCTTCTTGCGAGAGGTTTTGTGCAGCTTCAACCATCGCTGAGGGGGTTCTATGTGCCGAAAGAATGCGTGGCCTATATTCAATTTTATTTTCTTCTAAATAGGCGTAGGCTTCTTTCATTTTTAAAATATCAGAATCACTACCAGTTCTTATTTCAATCATATATACCTTTATTTATGAGCTGAGGATTTGGGTATCACCCGAATCTCTTGGAGGATTGTATCAGCTTCATGCTCAAGTTCTGCAATACTTTCTTTATTTTTTGATAAGAGAGTCCAATGACCGAGTTTACGATATGGTTTAGTTTCGGCTTTTCCATACAAGTGAAAAAATAGACGATTATCAAAATTCTGCAGATCTTTTATTGAATGCCCATCGTAGATTACTTCGTATTCACCTGTAAAATCAGATGGGCCTATTATATTTTGCATCAGTGCGTGTTTTGTAAGTAGTTTTGGACTAGGAATAGATCGCTTCAAGCCTGCTAGGAGATGTAAATGAAATTGACTATAATCGCAGGCTTCAATTGTTAAATGTCCACTA
>CAZYUV010000149.1:0-8087 GCA_964650625.1 uncultured bacterium | reverse complement strand
GCCTCCAACGCCCATTGCTGATTGCGGCCGCCCAAACCATCCCCAGCAAGCTTTACCGTGCACTCACCACCAGAAATCCAGACCGAACCAGGGTAAAAAGTCAACCAGTCCAACATACGCTCAACATTTTCTTGGATAAGACCGTTGAGCGGTTCTGAATAACTCTGTACCGAATAACCAGCATCTACAAAGAAATTTTCGGTTAGTTGAACTGCTTGATTCACATCACTCAAAATGTAATGAACCGGGTTATCATGTACAAAATTACAATTTCTGCCTAATAGAGAATCCTTCAGTGTTTGAGACAGGTTGATTTCATAGGCTCGGAGTACATCAAACGTTTTTGAAATGCTTGGAGGAGGTCCGAAAAAAGGACCAGAACTTATCGTAGATAAATCATTACCCACAACATCGGAAATTACTGCAACTCGGACTTGATTCAATTGCGTAGGGTCAATTCTTGCCGTTAATCCACCCCCTTTGATAGCAGAAAGACTCTTCCGTACTAAATTAATCTCTTCAATAGTAGCTCCCGAGCCTAAAAGCAATGAGGTGATCTCCATTTTATCTCTTAAAGAGACACCCTCAATAGGAGCACAAAGTAGTGCTGAAGCACCTCCTGAAATCAATACTAAAAGTGGCTCGTCGACCTCATCAACAAAATCAATAACTGTCTCAGCAGCTTTTACAGAGCTCTCATCGGGAACAGGATGACTGGCCTCAATCACTTCAAAATCAGGGATTGAAAATCCGTGGCCGTACTTAGTTACAATCAGGCCATTACAATCAGGGAAAATTGATTTCGCGCCTTCTGCCAAATCACATCCTGCTTTGCCCAAAGACAAAATCTTTGAAGGAACAAACTCTCCCAGACAGGCCTTTAAATTTGACTGTAGTTGGAGCTTTACATTGAGCTGAATCTTTAGAAAGCTTGCCAGTTCAGCAATAGATTTCATGCTCCAATTCGTCCCAACCAAACACTAAAACCAATCATGAACACTGTAAAAATAAGCATATAGGCATAATTGCGTGGCCAATTCAGTCGGTATTCAAAATATTTAGAAATATCGCGAGTATAAATTAGACCTTTGAGATCCTCAAAACTCGGATCATCAACTACAGGAACTGCTTTGTAAGCTCCATTTTCGTGGGGACTAATTTCTAAACTTAATTGGGTCAACGTAGAGATTACATAACCGATTAAAAATGCCACAGCAAAACCGATCACATTCCACCAAAGCCAGGATATTCCAGGCGCCCAAGTCCATAGCGCAGCGTTAAAAGCTAAGCCCGTTAAAAGGCCTGCAGTAGCTCCGTATCCATTGCAACGGCGAGTCAGGATACCCATCAGAAAAAGTGCCAAAATAGGGCCATTAGCTAGACTCGCTATTTTATTTACGGACTCGATAATTGAATCGCTTATATTACCCACAAAGAAAGAAAAGGCCACACAAAGAACACCCCAAAATACTGTAAATACACGACTCATAAAAAGTTGCTTTTCAGCTGCCAATTGACCACCCTCTACAAAAAATCTCTCATAAATATCTTTTATGGTAGTTGCAGACAATGAATTGATCGTAGAATCAAGCGAAGACATTGCCGCTGAAAATAAAGCGACTATTACTAGACCGATGATTCCATGAGGCAAATTCATTAAAATAAATTTAGGCACCGCCAAATTGAAGTTATAAGCTTGATCAGCCTGTGAAAAAAGAGCCTGCAAAAATTCAGGATTTTTGGCTATATAGGCTCCGATACATACTCCCAAGAAACAATAGGTTAATACCAGTGGAAAGCGCATGAAACCATTTAGCATTAGGGACAGGTTGGTATCATCAACGTCCTTACTGGACATCTCACGTTGCACCTGAGTCTGGTCACAACCATAGTATGAGACATACAGGAACAGGCCGCCAAATAGCATAGGTAGAAAAGCGAAAGTCTTACCATCTCCGAAACCATGACCCTCAAAATCTACAGTCTGAAACCCATGAAATGTTGCTTTAGGTGCTAAATCCCCTAACCCCGCTAAAACCTCACCTGTTTTAGGAAACCATTCCACTACCTGGCCAAAACCACCTACAGCGTCAATACTATAAATAAGGCACATTAGAATACCCAGATAAAGTATTACCATCTGAATTACATCAGAAAGAACAACTGCCTCCATTCCACCAAGCATGTCATAAATAATTGTTACCACACCCAGAATTATTACTGCCCAATGAAATGGTAAACCTATGATTTCTTGCAATACTATGGCAATTCCATAAACAGTGACCCCTGTACCAAAAGCCCTTAAAAATTGAAAAAGAATAGACAATGTGGTTCTAGTGCCAACTCCGAATCTCAGTTCGAGATATTCATATACTGAAACTAGGTTCAATTTTCTATAAAATGGCAATAGAAAAACCATAATTACAATCATGGCCAAGGGTACAGCAAACTCGTACTGAAGCCAGAGCATACCAGTTGTTATTATGAAAGCTGGTGCACCCAACAGTGAATTCGTTGAACACTGAGTTGCCATGGTAGATATGCCGATGGACCACCAGCTTAGATTATTCCCACCCAGATAATAAGATTTCATATCCTCTTGTTTCTTACCAAGAGCATAGGACATATAAATCATACCCGCCAAATAAACGCATACCACAGTCCAATCTACGAAATTCATTGGCATCCCCCCTTTGGAACCACATTCTACCAAAGTGAATTTAAGGCTTCAAAAAACATCGTTTACCAAACTGTAATTGACCCCAATTAAGAACAAAATTTACACAGGTGCTAAACTTAGCCAATGATTTCAGGACAAAGTCTCAAAAAGTCGGGTGTTATAAGTATAATACTTGCAGCTTCCGGAAAAGCTTTAAGCTTTTTTACTCTAATACTGGTCGCACACCTTTTCGGAGCAAACCAAGATACTGATTTAATTTTCTTTTTGTATGCACAAATTGTCTTATTGAGTGGATTTTGGACTCACCTTAACAGCAATATACTATTGCCATCCTTTGTTGATCAATTTTCTAAAAACCCTGAAGTCGCCTGGAACAAATGCTGCTCAATAGCCACTCATTTTTTGATGAGTATGATTATTATTTTACCCATTTTGTACTACTTTCACCCGCAGCTTTTAGAGGCTTTTACTCGCTGGAATATGAGTACAATCTCCAACGGTAGTAATTATGTATTGGTGCTTATTTTTCTCTTTCCATTAATCTATCTGAATGATTTATTTGCGGTGGTCTACCAATCTCAAAAACATTTTACCTACACCTATCTCACATCTATATGCTTCGGAAGTATATGCCTAATCAGTGTTTGGTTTTTCTCCAAGTCTCTTGGTCCAATTAGCTTGGCTCTGGGAATTAGCGCTGCTGCTCTTATACAACTCATCATTCTTCTCGGTATTCTCAGAATAAATGGATTCAAGTTCACTCCAAGTTGGGAACGATTGAACCTTAAAGAAATAAACACCATGAGTTTTATAGCATCATTAATGCTCTTTTTCGCCCAGTTTACAGTAGCTTTCTTACCTGATTACTTTGCTAGTGGCCTTAACAATGGAGCCTTCACTAGCATCTTCAACGGTCGAAAAGTTTTAGATATTATGACAAGCTTACTGATTTTTCCATTAGTACTTATCCTCTATCCGAGAATGGTCACTTGGGTTAAAGAACCCACGCCCGGCCACAAGATTCAAATGGCAGTTAGAGGAATAATTTGGCTTTGTATACCACTGCTATATCTTATGATTCTACTCGGCCCTATTTTTATCCAAGCATTCTTTGAACATGGACATTACACCGCACACAATAGACTCATCAGTCAAATGAGCTTACTCATACTAACACCGGGAGTTATTTTTACAGCTTTTTTCTCGCTAACTACGCGCTGGATTCTTGCTCAAAAATCATCCAAAATTCTTTCTTTATTCTGTGCTTGTTTACTCTGTAGTTTATTTCTGAGCATTCCGTTATTCGAATTTCTTACGCAGCAATATCAAGAAAGAGGACTTTTATCCGCTCAGTTAATTCTTCAGGTTGTAGGATTCGGAGGGATCAGCCTAGCGTTTTTGTCAAAGATTAAAGCCTTTAGCATACGTATTGCTGCATTAGACTTTATTTTAGCTTGTCTTATTTTTGCTCCGGGCATTATAGTTCACAAATATACTGGTAGTTTATCAGTCGGACTAATACTTATGCTCTCAATAATTACTCTGGCATATAGTTTTAAGAAACAGGATGTTCAAAACCTGATACACAAATTGGAATAACATAAATAAATTAGAATGGTCCAATTATTTTAGTATTGATAGAGAGTCCATTTTTCCGATCAAGATAGTAGGAGACTTACTGTGAATGAAAAAATTTTGATAACAGGCGGCGCCGGTTTTATCGGTAGTCATTTAGCAGAGAAATATCTTAAAATGGGTTATCACGTCTATATTATTGATAATCTTTCAACAGGTTCATTGGATAACATTCAGCATATTCAGAATGCCCCAGAGTACAAAGATCACTTTCACGTAACCATTGATACAATTTTCAATGAAGAAAAAATGACCGAGCTGATTGGAACTTGCGGAGTAGTAATTCATCTAGCCGCAGCTGTGGGCGTCAAATATATTTTGGACAACCCTTTATCATCTATTCAAGCAAACATTATGGGAACAGAAGTAGTTCTAAGACTTTGCAATAAATTTCAGAAAAAAGTAATGATTGCTAGCACCTCGGAAGTCTACGGAAAGCAAGATCGCGCACCGTTATCAGAGGACGACGATATTACTTTCGGTTCAAGCGGAAAAGCGCGCTGGAGTTACGCAGCTTCCAAATTAATGGACGAATTTATTGCCTTAGGTTATTACCGTTCTGCTCGCCTACCCGTTGTTATAGTAAGATTTTTCAATATTGTAGGACCAAGACAGACTGGTGAGTACGGAATGGTTATCCCTAGATTTGTTCAACAAGCACTAAGAAACGATGATATTACTGTGCACGGAGATGGCTCTCAGACTAGAACCTTCACTCATGTTAATGAAGTGGTGGAATGTATGGTAAGGTTAATGGAATCTCCTGCAGCACTGGGTGAAGTTGTTAACATAGGTGGTGTAGAAGAAATAAGCATCAAAGAACTTGCTCAACGCATTATTGATAAAAGTCAATCAAGAAGTAAATTGAGCTTTATTCCCTACGATCAAGTTTACACTAAAGACTTTGAAGACATGCCAAGAAGAGTGCCTAGCACAAGGAAATTGAAAAAATTGATTGAAATGTCCCCAGAGCAAACCCTCGATAGTATACTTGAGGACATTATAGAACATATGAGAATGGCAGCAAGATGATAGCCCATTGTTAATTTTACGTTTAGCGCCTTCAATAATTTAGCCCTCTCAAGTATCGGTTTTCAGATAAACTCGTTTCTTCACATTTTGGAATATCAAATATGAAAATTCTTTATCTCAGCTACTATTATCCGCCCAATAATGAGATAGCTTCGTTGAGAAGCATGTATCAAGTCAAATATTTAAGACAATTGGGAGCTGATGTTTCAGTAGTATGCTTTGACTCCAATACATCAGAAAATATATATCTGGATCGGACCGAAAACGATCACTATGTTCTCACCACCCCTACCCTTAGTAGCTTGAAAGAGAAATTCATTTCCAAATCGACAAAATCGGAAACAAAAAATAAAGATGCTTGCGAAAAAATCAAAGACAATAATATCTCGAAAAATATTAAAAGCTTTCTCCGTAAAGCCATAAGTACAGCTTTAGTAGAGACCATTGCCGAAATTTATCGACTACTACATCATACAATTTTCTTAGTGAAAGCCTTTCTCAAATCACTAAAACTTTGCGAATCTTTTAGATATGATTATGTATATGCCTCATACGGCCCTGAAAGCACTATTATTACTGGTTTTTTTATTAGTAAATTATTCAATATTAAGTTAGTCACAGAATTTCGTGATCGCTGGTACAACAATCCTTATCGGATCAGAGAAAAATCTTTATACTATAGGTCAATCGTAAGGTATCTGGAGAAAGAAATTGTTAATAGCAGTGCTATTGTTATAGGCGTTTCTCCAAGCATGGTTGAAGAACTTAATTCAGACTATCCTAAACAGCGGGTTGAGTTAATATATAATGGATATGATAAGCCTTTGAAAATTTCTGAAGACCAAATTTCATTTACTATGCCTACGGCTGATTTAACAGTTGCTTACACAGGTAGTCTATATGCGGAGTTTCGAGATCCAAGGCCACTTTTTGAAGCCTTACAAAAAATCGATTGGGATATAAAGTTCGTATATTGCGGTAAATCATATGATTTTATCCATGAATTAGCAGAAAATTATAATGTGGCATCAAAAGTAATTAACTTAGGTTTTCAATCAAATGAGGTCAGCCGACTTGTCCAAACTGGCTGCGATACCCTCCTACTTGTTGGATGGAACGACCCAAGAGACAGAGGCGTATTAACAGGTAAAATTTTCGAATACTTGGATGCCAAGAAACCCGTACTCTTCATTGGCTATCCACACGGCGATGTAGATTCTTTACTAAAGCAAACGAATAGTGGTGAAACATGTTTAAGTGCTGAAGAGGTGGTAAATTTTTTAAATCAGCTTAAAGGTGCATCAACTCAAAAATATAATTTCGTAAATACTCGTGAATATAGCCGCATAAATCAATCTGAAAATTTATACAAAATTCTCAAACAAACCCATGAAGGGGAACCCACAGGTTAATCACAAAACCTGTTTGATTGACACTTACCATTCGAACATATTTGAACTAATCATCGCTTGCATTAAAGAATTCCTGGGATTATCTTCTTGCAAGAATGTCAAAACGAATATTTACAGTAATTGGTGCCCGCCCACAATTTATCAAATCAGGCCCTGTCAGTAGTGCAATTATGTCTGCAGGCTGGCAAGAGTTCATGGTTCATACTGGTCAACATTTCGACTCAAACATGTCCACTGTATTTTTCGAGCAAATGAAATTACGCCAACCTGATGTAAACTTAAAAATTCATTCACTACCTCACGGTGCAATGACTGGTCGTATGCTTGAAGAGCTTGAATTACACATGAAAGAACAGAAACCCGATTTGGTTTTGGTTTACGGCGACACGAATTCCACTCTTTCTGCTGCCCTAGCTGCCGCCAAATTAAATATTCCACTGGCACATGTTGAATCTGGGTTGCGATCTTTTAATGAACAGATGCCAGAAGAGATTAATCGCATCTTAACGGATCGAATCAGCCAAATTCTGTTCTGCCCAACTAGGACCGCAATCAAAAATCTGGAAAATGAAGGATATCAAGGTCTGGGTGTTAATAAGAGAATTAGCCTCGTCGGTGATGTTATGTATGACGCGGCACTAAAGTTCGCTGATCATCCTAAAGCTCTTGATTCCGTAACCTCAATGAAACCTTCCAATGATTTCATATTATGCACTCTGCATCGACAGGAGAACACCGACTACCCCGAAAGACTTAAAAAAATTGTTGAAGAGATCAATAAGATTCACAAGCAATTACCTATTGTGCTACCACTGCATCCTCGTACTAAACAGAAATTAGAAGAATATAAATTAAGTTTAGACTGTAAATTAATAGCACCTCAAGGTTACCTTGAAATGCTTTGTTGGCTTAAACAGTGTCAATTTGTAATGACAGATAGCGGTGGAGTTCAGAAAGAAGCTTATTTCATGAGTAAAAAATGTCTTACCCTGCGCACTGAAACTGAATGGATCGAACTGGTTGAGCAAGGTGTTAATAAAATAGTGGGAAATGATACTTTAAGCATAGCTGACTCAATTCCATGGGCATTAAAAGAAAATAAGGAATTGTTTAACAAAAAACTTTACGGCAACGGTAATTCTAGTCAATTAATAATAGATGAAATAATTCATTTCTTTGGATAATTTATGAAAAATTTTGCACTAATAGGAGCTGCTGGCTACATTGCTCCGCGGCATTTACAAGCTATTAAAAATACTGGTAATCATCTATTAGCAGCTACTGATCGTCACGATTCGGTGGGTATAATGGATAGTTTTTTCCCAGAT
>CAZYUV010000148.1:0-8102 GCA_964650625.1 uncultured bacterium | reverse complement strand
GTTTAAGAATTTCCCATATTTTCATACGATCAACAGAATGAATCAATTTTACTTTACCTACAAGCTGACTCACCTTGTTTGACTGAAGCCTACCAATAAAGTGCCAGTTAATATCAAGGTCTTCGAGCTCTTGCTGCTTGCACCTCAAGTCTTGGATTCTATTTTCACCAAACTCACACAAACCAAGACTATAAACCTCCCGCAGACGCGTGGAGGGGAAAGTTTTACTGACTGCTAGCAATGTGGTATTATTCCCAAGCATCACCTGCAGGCGCTGTAGCTCGGCAGAATTCATGGAACTGCGCATTATAGAAGGCCGAATACTCACTGTCAAACTACCTCAAGAACGTCAAACTAGAACCCATTATCGTCGATGAATTTATAAAGGAGACATTTCTGTGGCCAAATATTTTGCTTGGTTTATTTGTATAAGTTTGTTGCTAATGGCCGGCTGTTGCGCCCCCAAAGGCGCCTCCAAACCTGAACTAGCATACCTTGTGGCCTACTCTATTTTGGATAAACGATTCAACACCTCCACCCGTCTTGATCTCACAGCAGATATTTTGAACGAAACAAACGAAGATCTTAAACTCTGCCAATTAACCCTAAACGACATGGAAGGCAACAGTTATACGCTAGATTATGAAACGATCCCTAGCTTTACGCAAGAGGGTCGTTATGATGCCATTCCATTGAAGGTGCCTATTAAGGATGGACTTCTTGGCGGACAAGCAGGCATTGAATATGACTCCCCAGGAAATTTGCGATTTCTTTTCATGACATCATTTGAAAGTGCAGTAATTAAATACCGTACCACTCAAGGGATTCAAGAACTGCAAATTGAAAACTTAGGGGACATAATTACTCGCTCACGAGAAGAAACTATTTCATGGATGGAAAAAGAACATGAGGAAAGAGAGAAGACCCTATCCTTCCTTAAAGAAAAAGCTGAAGAGAAAATAGTCGAACGCAAACAAAACAGTAAATCTACTGACTAACCACATCCGAATTATTATACCGCCTCGGTACGTCTAAAAATAGCTGGAATTGTTCGTATCAAAATATACAGATCAAAAAGTATTCCACGATTTTTAAGGTAGAAAAAGTCATACTTTAAGTGATCGTGAATTGGTTGTTTTCTTCCATAAATTTGCCAAAGACCAGTCAAGCCCGGCTTGATTAGAGAACGTTTCCAATGCCTTGAATCATAATTTTCAATTACCACTTCAACTAGTTCTGGCCTCGGACCAACTAAACTCATTTCTCCTTTAATAATATTCCATAATTGAGGCAATTCATCAATAGACGTTCTGCGCAACAACCACCCATATTTAGTTAGTCTTTTATCTTCAAAACCATCGGACTTCGCAAAACTTTGATCAGCACGAATCGGCTTCATACTACAAAATTTAACAATCGAAAAAACTTTCCCAAATTGCCCCACTCGAGACTGTCTAAAAAATATTCTTTCTTGAGTTAGTTTAAGAGCTAGCGAAACTAAAAGTATCAAAGGAAACCATATTGGAAAAAAGATAAATAGTAATGCTAAGTCCATAAACCTCTTACCCCTCTCAGAATACTCTCGGTAGTGCGGCTCAAAAAGGAATTGCATTAGATAATTCTCATATTTTTCAAAATCTGAATAATTCTTAAATAACATTGAAAGGCTTGTCATATCTCGAATTTGGACTGAAATTTGAGACCTTTCAATAAGAGCTTTTAATTTTTCTAGATCAGTGTCACTCAAACTACAAATCAAAACTTCATCAGGTTCACAGCGTTGTAAAAGTTTTACACCGCTATCCTGATCCATTTTCAGTAATGATTCACCGCCCAAAAACACAAACTTTAAACCTCGCAATTTACAAAAAGATTTAAATGAATCAAAGAAACATTGACTACCTGCAGTTAGAACCTTCCGAGCCCTAACTTTTTGGCTGGATATAAATAATTCAAAAATTGCGTAAAGTACAAAACTCCAAAACACAAAAAGTATCATAAATGTTCGCGAAAAAAGATGATATTGCTGATAAAAAGCAATCATAGTAGCCAAAGCCAATAAAATTAAATGAATAAGAACACCCTCACTAATTCTGCAATTTAATGTTTTTTTTGACCAACTTTTTGAGAATACGCCGCGCCAATAAAACATAAAAAGAAACAAAGGGATAACCATGACTAAAAATTTTGGGTAACCAGTAAATTTGGAAGGACCACCAAGATAGAATGCCAACCATTCCTGCCTTAGATATAAGGCAATTAAGAAAGCAATAATTACCGATAGTGTACGTCCCAGAATGAATGCCATATTAGAATCTTTCACTTCATAACGAAGTATAGCCGAATGAGCGATTAGAACAAGTAATGTTTAATATTAAAATAGTGTACCTCATTCACTCATGCAGAGAAGACTAGGGCTTAATTGGGTCAATATAACTGGTTTGGATACAGAATTTGATTGCCACTCAAGTAAAACTCTCTCTAATGAATGCTCAGGTCTAATCGCAACATCAATACGACTCAGTGGATTTTTCATATTAATAATAAGACTACGTTTAAAGTATTTTGCAAAGTAAAACCCCCAGCCAAATGCTGTTCCTTCTCCAAAACTTATATATCTGTTGAGGTTTTTAAAAGCAATGGACTCCGAGAAAATCGACTCTCTCAACCCAACCAATCTAGATGAATAAAGAACACTAACATCATCTATAAACGCAACTGATAGACCAGAATCATATAGACAAAAAGACTGGATACACCAAGCACTTCCACCCCTTGGGTCAGGATCCCACATGTGCAAATCGGCTGAAGATTTCGAAACCCAATCGTTAGGCGACGTCAAATAAGTATTGCATTGAACTACCAAGGGATGACGAACCAGCTCCATTAACTTGAATATAGACCTCAAATCCATACAATGGATTATTTCAAAGAATCAGATTTTTAAGAAGAGCCTTTAAATTAGGGCCTCAGAACAATATAAAGAGGTCCTAGGGATTTAAATCGAATAGAACTCTCGGTACCAGCTTACAAAATTTCTAATACCTTCCTCGATTTTAGTTTTTGGATTAAATCCAAGCTTTCTGCGAGCCTTTTCGATATTTGCGGAAGTCTTCGGCACATCTCCTGGTTGAATTGGCATTAATTTTTTACGGCCTTTGCTACCTATTTCTTTTTCAATACACTCGATAAAGTAACTCAATTTCTCCGTATGGTTATTTCCAAGGTTAAAAATCTCAAATTTATGTTCAATTTGTAAAGATGCCAATACGCCATCAACGATATCGTCAATATAAGTAAAATCACGATACATCTCGCCGTGATTATATACTTGGATTTCGGAGCCTTCCAATATAGCTTTAGTAAACAAAAACAAGGCCATATCGGGTCTCCCTAAAGGACCGTACACCGTAAAAAACCTTAAACCGGTAGTCGGCAAGCCATATAAATGAGAATAAGTATGAGCCATCAATTCATTCGCTTTTTTGGTAGCCGCATATAAACTAATAGGATGGTCTACATTTTGAGTTTCGGAAAAAGGATATTCCTCATTTTTTCCGTAAACCGAGGAAGAGCTCGCATAAACAAGATTTTCAATTTCATAATGCCGACAGCATTCTAAAATATTTAGAAACCCCTCCATGTTTGATTTTTGATATGCAAACGGATTTTCAATACTGTATCGAACGCCTGCTTGAGCTGCTAAATTCAAAACTTTCTGAGGAGACTCAGTTTCAAATAGAGACTTGAGAGCCTCTAAATCACATAAATCCTGATGATAAAACTTGAAGTGCGGAGTTGACTTCAGCAACTTTAATCTAGCTAGTTTTAAGTTGACATCGTAATATTCATTCAATGAATCCAAGCCAATCACTGTAGCTCCCAATGACAATAGCTTTTTACTACAGTGATAACCGATGAAACCCGCAACTCCTGTTACCAGAAATACTTTTCCAGTTACTGATAACACCTTTAAAGTCTCCAATGTAAAATGTTTTCGCCGAATGTACCTAATGGGAAGAATGATTTCACATCGATTAAAACCATGCGTTCCTTGTTTGTACTTGCAAGTCTATTCACAGAATCGACACTCACACATCCCTTGTGGGGAACCGCCAAAATAAAGGCTTCCACATTAATTTGCTCCTCAGGAACCTGAGCCCCAAATTGCTTCTCGATTTCAGATTTCTCCACATACGGGTCTTGTGCAAAAACTCTACAGGAAAATTGTTTCAACTCTTCTATTAAATCTTTTACCTTACTGTTGCGGGTATCCGGTACATCTTCTTTAAAAGTAAGACCTGAAATCAATACATTAGCATCCTTAACCCGAGCACCCGCCTCAATTAGTTTTTTGACCGTTTGTTCTGCAACATACTTGGGCATTGAGTCATTGATTCGTCGACCGGATGTTATAACTTCAGGATGATAGCCTAGTTTCTCAGCTTTATGAGTAAGGTAATATGGGTCGACACCGATACAATGACCGCCCACCAAACCAGGGTTCAACTTGATAAAATTCCACTTAGTGCCGGCTGCTTCCAGAACTTCAGTAGTATCAATATTCATCTTTTCAAAAACGATTGCTAATTCATTTATCAATGCAATATTTACATCTCTTTGAACATTCTCAATAACTTTTGCTGCTTCTGCTACTTTAATACTTCCAGCTTCATAAACCCCTGCTGTTACCACCTGTTTGTAAATCTGACTTATTAAAGTTAAGGTTTCTTTATCATCGCCCGCTACAATCTTAAGAATAGATTCAAAAGATCTAGACTTATCACCTGGATTAATTCTTTCAGGAGAGTAACCTAAGTGAAAATCACGCTTATGCACATGCCCATAACTTTCCAAAATTGGTTGACAAACTTCTTCAGTAACGCCTGGGTAAACAGTAGACTCAAAAACGATTACAGCCCCTTTCTTCAAATTCTGAGCTATGGTTTTAGTCGCACCTATTACAGGATTTAAGTTTGGCGTTTTAGCATCATCGATGGGTGTGGGCACTGCTACAATTACAAAATCACAGCGAGAAAGATCTTCTGGATTTGAAGTAAAAAGAGACTTAGATTCCCTAACTCTGCCATCTCCCACCTCATTGGTGTCATCAATCCCAGACTTCAAATTGGAAATTTTCTGATCAGAGATATCAAAACCTATCATGGAAAAATGTTTCTCAAATGCCAAAAGCAATGGAAGACCCACATACCCAAGACCAACAACGCCAATTTTACAACGCGACTCAATAAAACCTTCAAATGTAAGATTTAAATCCTTCATAAAACCACCTGAAAAGACTATATCTAAATGAATTATTCGGATACTAAGTACGGAGAGACGGGGATTCGAACCCCGGGTAGGTTGCCCTACACACGCTTTCCAAGCGTGCTCCTTAAGCCACTCGGACACCTCTCCTTAATTGACTTTTTCCCCAAGGTAAAAAACACCGCCATCATCATCAGCAACTGACAAAAAAAACAGACCCGCTTGGGGCATGGTAAAACTATCAGAATAGTCCGTAAACTTCAAAGTCTTTTTTGTGGGCTCAAGGAATATCGAACGTTGATCCAAGTACACTTTAACTCTCAAAGGCTTTTTGAGTTTTAGCTCCAAGTCGACTTTTTCTGCACGATTTTCTAATTCATTCTTAAAAAACTTAATCCCCACACTATCTATTTGAGTATACAGTTGAGAAGACGAGTTGGGCAGGGGCTGATCCTTAGAATCCCCTGGAAACAAAAACACCTCTTGACTTTCCTTGCCAATCAAATTTAAGGCCTTGCAAGTAATTATAGAGGGGTAAATCGCTCTCCATACCAACATATCGAGAGGTAAGATCATACTGTAATTTCCATCACTCGAAATTAAATCGCCTGATATTTGACGTCCGGCAAGTTCTTCATCCAGATCCTCCAAGGAACCATCATCTAACGGCTGAAAATGAAAACTCTGTGTTCCATTATTAAAAACTCTACAAATCATTTTGTCGATCGGCCTGCCACCAGCCTCATTGATTTTAAAATCAAGCTTAAGTAAATCACCAGGGTTTGCTATAAACCCCTTGGTTCTTGAATCTAAATTCAAAACAGTATAAGACTCAATAATAGGATATTGTAAATTACCCAACACTTGATCACGTACTTCCAACTCATTAATCATTCCATCATTATCATCGTCGGTATCCAGTGTATCTTTTGAATCTTCTACACCATCATTATCATCATCACGATCGGTAGAATCATAGATCCCATCATTGTCATCATCGCGATCATCCAAATCTGAAATTAAATCATTATCCCAATCAAACCGGCTATAAACTCGTTGTTTGTGATCACGCCCAAAAACGATGCCTTGATGATAAGTCTCGACTTTACCGTCTGCCCGAAATGTTCTTTGCCAAGAACCGTAATTCCATCGTACGCCTTGCCCCCATCCACCAGCAGCTCTAAGAATCCAAATTCTGGGCTTCGCAGGAGTACGATAATCATTACCCACCCAATGAATCTCCAATTGAGTCTTCTGTCCTTTCTTAACTATAAAGGTACATGTAAACTCTAATTTCTGTTTGGAGTTGTATAATTTTAATTTATATAAATTTTCTGGCACATCCTGCCAGTATAAACCTTCTTTGCCTATTTTTTTGGTTCGCTTAAAATGACGCCCTTCAACCTCTAAAACAAAAGTTTCAACTTCTAAAAAGTTTACATCAACGTCGGGAATATTCGATATTAAAGCGATCTGTAAGCTACCAGACCGCTCTTTTATAGCCTGAGAATAGGAATTTGCTAATAGCGGTAAATTGATTGCCAGAAAAAGAGTCAGATAAATTATAAAGGAGTTATTCTTCGTCAAGATCAATCTGGATATCATCGAGGTTAAGCTCTTCATCCAAATCATCAGAAGAGACTGATTCATCCAAATCCAAAGCTTCATCATCTACATCAATTGTCACATCCTGATTGTCGTCAAGATCAATTTCGATATCATCGATATCTAAAACATCATCTTCGAACGCAATCGTTTTTTCTGGGTTGACGTCTTCTGGTTCTTCCAAATCCAATTGATCGATATCTAAACTCGCCTCTGACGTTTGATGAGCGACTTCATCCTCTAGGTCAATGGATAAATCCTCTAAAGCTAAATCATCCTCATCGCTATTAATATCTTCTACATCTTCGTGATCAAAGGCCTCTTCGACATGTTCCTCTTCGCCATAGTCTGCTGATGTGTATTCTTCCTCAGAGTATTCGCCTTCCGAATAAGTCGAGTCTTCGTACTGACCCTCCGCATACTCAGCTTCAGTATAATTTTCTTCTGTGTAGGCGGCCTCAGAATACTCATCTTCTGCATATTCACCTTCGGCATACTCAGCTTCAGAGTATTCCTCATGAGCATACTCGGTTTCAGAGTATTCCTCATCAGCATATTCACCCTCGGTATATTCGTCTTGAGAGTACTCGGTCTCCGTGTATTCATCTTCTGAATATTCACCTTCAGCATACTCAGCTTCAGCGTATTCCTCGTCAGCATATTCTGCCTCTAGGTCATGGTCCTCAGGCTGTAGTTCAACATCGGCATCAAGCTCATCAACGAAATGTTCAATATCATCAGTAGCTCCACGATCAATATGGGCGTCTTCTACTGTATCCGATGCATTTGCAACAAACTCATTTTCAAGTTCTTCAACACTTACAGAGAAGTCTTCATCAGCGGAGATCTGACCGATCTCGTCCACTTTTTCCATTGACTCTACGATGAGATCTTGTTCTATATCTTCTACCGAAATAGCTAAATCTTCTTCGGAAGTCAGTTCTTTGGAATCATTAGTTTCCGTAAGATCTTTAATTTCAGCTTCATATTGATGAATTTCTTCGGCGGTAATGGCTGACTCATCTTGTGCGCTCATAACATCTGCGGAAACTTCCATTTGATTTGAAGTATCAGGGGTTGCAAATTCAACCTCAACTTCCTCATTCTCAGTATCCGCGAGAATCCTTGAAGTTTCCTCGTCAGTGAGAACTGGTATATGATTCCGCCTCTCAAAGTCAGACAAATTCTTAACACCGTGATAGAAAGTAGGATCCTCTTCTGATCCTTTA
>CAZYUV010000147.1:0-8127 GCA_964650625.1 uncultured bacterium | reverse complement strand
CTCGGTAGAAATCACCCCATTCGAAATAATGATCCCAGAAGATTGTGGGAGTTCCCGGATGGGTAAGGATGTAAGCATAACCTTCTAAGACGTCATCTGCAGGAAAGGGCCAATGCGATTGTTTGGACCCAGTGTCATGGTTATCAAGAAAGGTCACCGAGCGCTCAGGCCACCAGCCAAGAACCCCTGCTGCATTGCCATCTCTGGACCTCAATCGCCAATACTGCTTTTCTTTAATTGCTTCCTGCAAAATGCCCTTAGTTGTAAAATCAAAAGCTCGGGATTTCCCACGAGTGTCGTCGATCCAGTCGACAATTAATTGCCGATGAGGGTCTTGATCAGGCTTTAAGTTAGTAGTCATCTGATAACCCATTGAAGACCAGTACTCCCCCACAGCAAAAGTTGGGTCTGTAGCTCTGATGTAAGCCTGTACATAAAGACCTTGATAGCCTTTCACGTAATCGAAACGCCAACCATCAAATCCAACTTCTGATCTCATCCAGCGTAACCAATTAATGATATCTCTTCTAACTATGGGGTTACTATGGTCTATATCTGGCGCTGGCTCAAAATTACCACCGGAGTCATAGTTACCAGTACCGCCGTAGTCGCCTTTAGCTAATGCCCATTTTTTCCACCACATTTTGCCAGATTTATGATGGAAGACATTCCATACCCCATCTTCCTGATGAGATGCAGTACGATGGTTGATCACAATATCAGCAATCGCATCGATACCTTCTTTATGAAATTCATGAATAGATGCTTTTAACTCATCAATATTACCGTAGAAAGTCTCGTCTTCCGCAGTACCTAGATCGTAATAGTCACCTGGCATGTAGCCTTGCTTAGCCACCGATCGAGAAACCGGTGGATACCAGATTTGAGTTACACCAATTTTAGCCAACTCACGAGCTTTGGAACCCATTAGCTCATACCAAGACCCTTCTTCACCGTTTACGGTAACATCCCAAGCGAATCCCTGAAATAGAATCTCCGTTGGACGGGGAGTAGAAATTGCATCTGAATGAAGCTTCTTGAACGTATTTTGACGAGACAACATATCGCCGCCAGTAGAGGTTATTTGCAAAAAACCAAACAAGAAAAATACAAGATGCCAAGATCTCATTGAGGCTACTCCTTTCCAAAGTCACCTGATTGTAATAGTTTTTAAGATACTGTAAAGGGTTTTAACCCGTTTTATAACAAACTAAAAATGAATTTGATAAGAAGCCTGTAATCCAGACTGTTTTAAATCTAAACGAGATTCATCGCTAGCATCTTTATCTACTGTCAAATCAAAGGCCTGTTGACGCCATCCGAAAAAGAAAGAACCCAACTTTTCACTCTCAGGGTCTGTGTAATATCTTAATCCAAGTAACCAATCTTCATGCTTTACAGAAGTGCTTCCAAGACTCAAATCTAGTAATTTCACCTCAGCTTCAAATCGCCAATATTTAGACAAGCGTGCGTTACCACTTAATCCAGCGTAAGGGATGGGAATAGTTTCATCAAAGTTCACGGTCGGGGTTACGCCTCCAAGTCTTGTCCCTGTAAGCTTTACACCAGCTTGAACTACTTTAAGTCCAGCAGCCAGTTTCAGATCAAAACCACCCGTATCTGAGCGATTCCAACCAAAGTGTGACAAGCGCCATTCTAAATCCCACTGCTTCCAATCCATTTCTAATTGCAGTTGGTCACCGGTCTGATAGGCCCTTCCGTCAAATTGGAAATTTGAATCTACGTTAATTCTCGAGTTGTAACTGAAGGGTTGATATTGTAGACGCGAGTTCATTCCCAGAAAATGCATATTGAGTGATAAGCCGAGTGCTCGGTCAGTATTCTTTTCGAAAGAAGCTGAACCTTCTCCTGCCCCTTGTATTAAGCCGTTTAATTGGCTATCCCAGAGATTAATCGCTGGCGTTAAACCGGTCACGGCGTTCGCCACGCTTATTAGACTAAAGAATATCAGAAATAATTTCATCCGAACCTCCAAGCATGCTATCGACTTGTCGACGCACTGTGTTGAATATTAAAAACAGGAGAAAGAAGCTGACCATTCTTCCAACTTAAAACAAGTCGGTAACGACCGTTCTCTATCGAGCTAATATCCCAAGTCATTAGCCGATCAAAGAACTGGCGCTGAACAAATTTACGCGGCATATCAGTCATTAAATCAACTTTAAAGCAAGTATTGCTCTCCTTAAGAGGTCGACATGCGAAATTCTCGGTCAAAATAGTCAAAAATTTGTCATAACTACCATTTTCACTAACCCAGCGTACCTTTACTAAACCCAATGGCATTTCGCGATCATCAGGTATGACGGTCCAATCATTAATAACTAGCGCTTTACTCGCCGTTTTCCAAAAAAAGATCGAACCACCATTATTGCTAATTAAATCTTGGTCTGCAGCACCTATCTGCCAGAGTAAATCTGGGTCAAAGAAATAAAATTGCCCCTTAACCATTGGTAATCTATCAAATGAATCCCCAAATAAGACTTTTCGATAATTCTGGCGCTGCAACCATTGTTTCCAGGACAAATTTTTTATCTTTTCAGAAGACTCAATAATCGATTTAAAAGCGTACCCATCAGAAATTGCATACTCAGTAGAATAACCAACTAAAAAAATAGTAAAAAGAATTAGAAATTTCACGGCATAAGACTATCAAGGAAATCTACGGTCCGTTGAACAACACAAGTATAAGTTGAACACAAATGACTCGGAATCATTATTTTATGTCTGACTAGACACAATAACTATGGAATCGAGTTTATATTCGTCAAACCCGTAGCTTCCAGAAAACGTTTATACTTACTAGATTCTTGTGCTTCCCAAGGAATATTCAAGTGATTAAACAAATCTACCAATCGAGAGCGTAATAATTCGAAATCTGAAGTCTCACATTCAAGCTCAAAATCAACTCTATCACTAGAAAACTGACTCCTATCTAGTTCCAAGGTAAAGTCCTGCCATTTGAACTCATGTCGAGTATTCAATAATTGTCCCTGTATGATGATTGACTTCAATTGATTCCATGGTTCCATTGACTGCACTTTTTGCACAAGCTTAGAAACAGATTCTTCGAAATGGCCTAATTCGATCTCTAATTCCTTACTAGAAAACTCACCATTATTTACTTGAATTCGAGACTTATGGGTAAGAGTCCAAAAACTCTCGGCCTCCCTAAGTCTTAACATTTCCATCTTTTTGGCAAAATATCCATCTTCGGTTTCAAGATACACATTGCGTTGTTCATGAATTTTTATGAGACTGCTATTAAGAATTAAGTATTCACACAAATTCATATAATTAGCTTCCGACAAACAAAGTTTCAATTCATGTTCGATATGATTTCGCTGCGTCATTTCTTAATCTTTATTCAATGCACTGAGTAAATCTTTCGCATTAACTTCACAGTAGCGTACCATCCAATGTACTCGTCTCTCAAAACTTTGACCAATAACTTCCGGTAAAACGGACTCCAAAAGATTTACCTGTTTACTTGTCCAAGAAGTCTTTGAAAAATCTTTTATAATGCAATCTTGTACACTCTCGTATTGATTACTTGCATAATAACTGTGACTTAATTCATGCAAAGGTATTTTTAAACTCAATAATTGCAAAAGGTGAAACTGAAATAGAGGCCTTTTGAAAAGCGGTAAGCGTGCCTTACGAAAAAGCTTATGAACAAGTATTTCCTCAGGAGGCATCACAAAAATTATTGTCCCGGAACTAAGCTCGGCAGCCCGCCTTAAAGCATCACTTAACTGGACTTTATCATCTCGAATAGCCGCTAAACCTATACTTCTACAAAACAATACGGTATCAAAATGTTTTTCAGAAGAATATTCTAAAAATTTTCCTTCGAAAACAGTAAATTTCTGTTTACGTAATTCAGCGGCTCTATGACTAGCCGGCTCCAAACAGGTCACCTCTAACCCATTTTGTCGCAAACGTCTTGCCAATCGACCGTCTCCGGAGCCAACATCTAAAATAGTACCGCTCGATGGCAAACACTGCATCAACCACTCAAGAAAGGGAACCTCACTCGAATCTTTACGAAAACCAATCTCATTTGGATTGTTAAAGCGCTCAATCGATTGATCTAACGGAAAACGTGAGGTTTTAGAACGGGCGAATTGACCCGCTTTCTGATCCAATAACTGCAGTGTCTTATTTTGGTTTTTCACAAACCAAGAATATCACAGCCAGATTTCACTGTGACAGGGCTCTCGCTTGACGTAAAATGAAACGGTCTCATGAATCAAATATCATTGCGCTATAAACTACTAATCCTCGTTTTAGGATTTGCTATGGTTTTCGCGTGCCTTAGTTTAGCCTATCTTTACCGCGAATCTAACCGACTCAATCACACTGCTGCTCAATACCGATTGTCTATCTTGGTCAACTTCTTAACGCATCAATTCACTGATGCATTGTTAGATAGTAAAGTGAAAAACAATAATAATTTTCGCTTACGACGCGTTCTTAATGCCTGTAAAGTCATTAATAAGTACAGCGCAAACAATATTAAAATTGCAATTTTTGATACAAATCTAAACTTTTTAGACGGCAATAATGCGGATGATTCTTTTAAAGTAGGCATACTTTATGAAGCTCAAAAAATCAGACAAATTGACCATTATTTAAGAGCTACTGGACCACTCATTGTCCCGACAGTTGGAATCATCGGATACTATAAAATAGATTTTAACAATCAATATATCTCAGACAATTCTAAAGACTTTATCCATAATTTTTTTATCTATACTCTCTTAACCCTATCTCTACTGTTAATTCTTATGGCATTCACAATAAATCAATGGATTTTACCGGCTTTTGAACTCAATCAAAGAAACTTAAAAACAATGTTCGATGATGTTTCCGAATTACTTGCAAGCCTGGGAGAACAGCTCACCCACTGGAGTCAGCAGAAAAGTTCACGTAGTCGCTACGCTGAAGAATTAATGGAACGCTCCGATAACTTGAAGCTATCGCTACATTCCTCTCAAAATATTTTGCAGCAAAATGAAAAGCTTTTGGAAGAATTTGAAAATTCTTTGAAATTCGCAATGTCAGCTCTGGATAAACTCCAGAAAACTCAACAAACACTTAAAATGATCATTGTTTCAGGATATGATTCCATCCAACAAACAAGCAAAATAGCCATAAAAAAAGAAGTCGTTACAATGAATGCTGTTGTCGAAGCCAACCGTTCAGGAAGAAATACTAAAGGTCTAGCGGTTCTCATTGACGAAATTCACAAAACTGACAAAAGCATAATCAAACAGCTTGCCCAAATTCAAGACGACTTTGAAGATATTAGTGGTCAATTAGAGTCATGCGATCAATCTAAAGATTCCTTGATAAAACACTTAAGTGATCTCGCTCATACACATAAACAAAATTCCAAAAGATTATTAGAAATGATAAACCTTGCAAATTCCCATTCTAAAAGTAATTTTGAACTATACTCTAACGTAAAAATCTTGCATGAAATAGGTCTTCAAGATCTGATTATTTTAAAGCAAATTGATCAGAATAATTCCAAACTACGTGGATTACAGACAAAATTCTTGGAGTTTAAGCAATCTATGACAGAAATGACGGATTTAAATAAAGAGGACAATTCGAGTGAATAATAAAGAAGTAGTCATTAAAGTTGAAAAGTTCAGTAAAAGTTTTGGTAAACAAAAAGCCGTTGATCAACTCAGTTTTGAAGTGCAAAGTGGAGAAATTTTTGGTTTTCTGGGACGCAATGGTGCGGGCAAAACAACCACTATCAGATCTCTATTAAATATTATGGAGCCGGATGAAGGTCTATTAGAAGTGCTTGGTTCACGCTTTAATGACGAATTAATGCAACGAATTGGCTATTTACCCGAAGAGCGCGGTCTTTACACGCGAGCCACAGTAATGGATACTGTCATGTATTTGGGTCGCTTGCGTGGACTTAGTCGGCATGAAGTTTGTATTCGAGCAAAAGCTCTTCTTGAGCGCTTTGGACTAACTGAACATCAAAATAAAAAGATTCAAAATTTGAGTTCAGGAATGCAACAAAAAGTTCAGATAATACAAGCTATATTGCATCGCCCCGAACTTCTAATTCTAGATGAGCCTTTTCGAGGTCTCGACCCCATTAATCGGCAGTTAGTTTTCGATACTTTGGATGAACTAAAAAATGAAGGCGTAACAATAATATTTTCTTCTCATCAAATTCAGGAAATAGAAGATATCTGCGATCGGGTAATAATGATCTCCAACGGAACGAGCAAAGCCTATGGATCAGTCAATGAAATAAAAAGTCAGTTTGAACCTCGTTATATTCATTTAAATTACGAAGGGGATCTTCCCAAGTTAAAATATGTTGAACATTTGCGAGACCACGGTAATCAAGCAGAAATTCGCTTCGAAAAAGGTATAAAACCGAATCAGATTCTTGAACAGATTTTAGCAGCTGATATCCAAATCGAATTATTTCAAGTTTCTCGCCCTTCATTGCATGAAATATTTCTTGAACTATGTGTGGAGGCCGCATGAGCTGGCATAAAATTTTCGTAGTTGCTGAATTCGAATTGATTCAAACTGCTCGCAGACTGGGATTTATAACAATAACTTTTATGCTTCCCCTCTTCCTTGTTTTTATTTTTTTCCTCAGTCATAAAAGTGCCACCTATGCTCGTAGTAAATTAGAAACGCAGTTCAAACAAGGTAAAAAAATCCTTGTGGAAGATCGTTCCGGACAGTTTCAATTTACTGAGGGTGGATCCTTTAAAGCTGTAGATAACATCCAAAATCATCAAGAAGATCTTTTAAGCGGGGAATCTATTGGTTATTTAATAGTTCAAACCGACTATCTCCAAACCGCCGATATTGATTTAATTGTCCTCAAAAATAAAGCATTAGGAGCTAGTCAGAGTTTTCGACGTCCTACCATTAAGATGCTCCGCCAAAAGCTATTAGCTGATATCAAGGGTGAAGAGCAACGTGAACGAATTTTTGATACTCTAAAATTCAAATTACATGTGATTGATCAAAATGGTGAAGTACAGGCTTTTGACTATCATCAAATGGTAATACCCGTTCTTTTCTTGGTTATTTTTATGCTTTCTGTAAGCACTGCCAGTACTTTTTTACTTCAATCTGTATCTGAAGAAAAAGAGAATAGAACCATTGAAATTTTATTGAGTACAGTGCGCGACGCAGAATTAATAGCTGGAAAGGTTATAGGCCTGGGAACCGCCGCACTAATTCAGGTAGGTATTTGGATAGGACTTGCTGCTATGGGGCTAGGTGCCATTGCTCAGCGCCTAGAAATACCACTGGAGATCTCAAGAATACCTATAGAGCACATCTTGGTCGGTATATTTAGTTTGTTAATTGGCTTCATGATTTTCGCGGCCATTATGATTGGCGTCGGTGCTCTAGCTCCTAATTATAAAGATGCTCAACAATATTCCAGTATTTTCATTATCAGCTCAATTCTGCCCGTGTATGTCATGCAGATTATTCTGGAAGATATCCATGGTACTCTTGCTCTATTTCTCTACTATTTTCCACTCACTTCACCCCTTGTTTTAGTGACTCGTTTCTGTCTTGGTAATCTTTCTTTCTGGGAAGTAACCATGGGATTTACAGTTCTAGTATTTTTCACCCTGCTATCCATATTTTTAGCCGCTCGATTTTTCCGACTGGGTTGTTTGATGTATAACCGTCGTCCTAGTTGGAATGAAATAAAACGAGCCTTGTAAACAATGAAACCAGTACTTTTCAACATAGGAGATTTCCAAGTTCAATCCTATGGGGCTATGGCTTCCATAGGCTTTTTAATCGCTGTAATTTGGTGTAGCTATAATGGTCAGAAAAAAGGCTACCCCAGAAACCAGATGATAGATTTTTGTATTGCTTGCATATTGGCAGCGATCATTGGCGCTCGTATAGGATATGTAATAGTAGAATGGCCGAGTTATATTAACAATCCATTAGATATTCTCAATGTGCGTCAAGGGGGCCTAGTCTGGTATACAGGACTGATAGGTGGCTTTATAGGTGGCACATTTTATGTGCGTTGGAAAAAGCTCGATTTCTGGTGGATGGCAGATACAATAATGGTCAGTGTAT
>CAZYUV010000146.1:0-8181 GCA_964650625.1 uncultured bacterium | reverse complement strand
CATTTACGCGCGATCAATCATCCAACAGATAGTGAAGATGCCTTAAATCAAATTTTACAAAACAAACTGGAATATTTTTGGCTATTCGAATCGAAGGAACTGGAGAATTGTCTGCGTCGGATTGGCGGACCTTTGAGTACGTTGCTACTAGGCCATTTTTCCTACAATAAGCGTCATTTAGATCATCTATTCAAGAAAAGCAGTCCTTATATCAAAGATGATCGAATTCTTTGGCAAGTTTTCATCAAGGACTATTCGACTCTTGATTTAAATGAAAAGCGTCATTTATTTGTTAATCTGCGTAATTATCTTGAATGGAGCAAAATACAAAAAACGCTGCGTGATGACGAAATGATATCCAAAATTTTTTTTCCTCTTGTGGAGGAACTTTTGAATGAGCCCGCATGCCCTCTTCTTTTTGTTCTTGAAAGTATAAAACTAGTATTGAGATTGAATCCTAAGCATGGTAGCGCTGTGGTTTTTTATTCGGACCTAATTATACAGTTGGGGAAACCGTCAATTGCGTGCGATTTTTTGCATAGTTCGGTTCGTCGTGGAATAGTTCATGAGCAAGTACTTAAAAAGTTTTTAAGTCTTACTCAGAGTCAGAAGCGGTATAAAATATTAGAAGAATTTTCGCACCGTTTATCCACGCGTAATATCCCTCATCTAGGGTCTGATTTTTATCACTATCTGTCTGAAATTTTGTATCAATCAAATTTAATGACAGCCGGTGTTTTCTACGCATGCAAAGCCATTGCTTATGGTGGTCAAAAGCCTGAATTCTTACTTCATCTTGGTCGCTTGTTAATTCGAATAGGTGAATTGGAGCTAGCCAGTGATTTATTGAAGTCAAATGATCTAGAAACGGGTTTGATTTATTTTTTAGCAGATGAAGAATTAACGCGATTACATTATCGTTTTGGATCTCTTGAAAATATGCAGCCTCTAAATGATTCGTGTCTTTTTTTACCCCATCAAGAAAATATAAAAGGTAAAGTTAGAATTGAGCTCCAAGACTTAAATTCAGCAGGTACTCAAATTCTTTATCCGGATGGCTGGGGTCCCTATCGCATTAACAGGGTCGATGGAAAGCTACAAGTTCAAAAAATTGATGTTTCACCGAGCCATAAAGAGCAGCATAAAAGCCCCAGTGATATTGTTTTTGGGGATCACCGAATGACATTATCCACAAAGTGGATACGAAGTCTTACGCCTTTTCAGTTTTCTCAGAGTTTATCCAATTAAGGGATTTTTCGGATTCCTTAACATCTAAGTTCTCTATTCGCTCAAGCTCCAGTTGATCTGTCAATTTAACGGCATAAACAATGAGAAAAAAAGAAGTTAGCGGGGGTAGCGCAATTACTATTGGTATTACCATCCATGGTTCCATACTATGCCAATCGGTGCTTTTGTATATCAGATTGAGAGTCGTCTGTTAAAATAAATTATGTGCAAAGATTTTTGTAAAGTTGAATTCGAGGGTAAAATATTCAAAATTGCTCAGGCTAGCGGACGATGTTGCGAGTCAGGTTGTTCTGGATGCGAGCTTTATGAATATAAAATAAGGAACGGATTACCAATTCAAAATTCACGTGCTAAATTCTATGCGAAGTTTGCTGAACATAAGGGCAAAGACGAGAATAAAAAAGACTAAAGTTGTTCGACTAAATTATTAAAATATTCGCTCTGAAATGTTTTTTCAAAGGCTTGTTCCATTGTATGTTTGGGTTTGTATTCAAGCATTCTGCGTGCCTTCGATAAGTTGAAAGTATGCTCAGTAGATAGTTCAAGAGCTAGAAATCTGGTCATGCGAGGTTCTGACCTAATGCCAAGTAACTTGTATGTGAACTCCATGGAGCTTCCTATTGCATAGGCTACATTTGCGGGTATTTTCCTTGCGATGCGAGGGATGTCAGCTTGCTCTAGAAATCGATTAATCCAGTCAAATAAAACAATAGGCTCATCCTGGGAAATAAAAAAAGCTTCACCAGAAATTTTATCGTCCTCCAGAAGTTTTATAGCTGCCTGAAAATGTGCTAAGGCAGCATCTTCTACAAAAACGGTATCCACAAGATTATTGCCATCGCCTACTATGGCAATAGCACCTGCTTTGCCTCTGTGCAAAAAGCGTGGTATTAAGTGATTGTCACCAGGGCCCCAGATCAAGTGGGGTCGTAAAGAGCAAGCTCTAATCTGCCCATTCCTGGAGGCATGAAGTACTTCTCGTTCGGCCATCGCTTTGGTTTTAGGATAATAGCTATGGTAGTGGTCGGGATAAGGCACCGACTCATCGGCATTAGTCATATTACGGCCATTAAATATTACGCTGGGAGATGAGGTGTAAACCATTGGAATGTTCAAGGTTTTGCAATAATTGATGATATGCCTGGTCGCCATAACGTTGGCTTCATAATAGCTTGCGTAACTGCCCCATATACCAGCTTTGGCGGCTACATGAAAAACCACGTCTACTGGTTCGATTTGTTCATTTAATTGATCTGCTCGGGAGAGATCGATGCGATAACAATGAATGTTAAGTTCTTCAAGATCCGGGTACGTTGAGCGACCCAAAACATATACTTGCCAACCTTTCTTTAGTAAAAGTCGAGCAATACAGCTTCCTAAAAATCCCCCGCCACCTGTTATCAAAGCTCTGCTCACAATAAACTCGAATCGGTAATTGCCTGCTTTTCAGCCCATTGCGAAAGTTTTTCCCGGAAAATTTTAGCATTGTGTCGGATATCAGTTGGAAGGCATGGGTGCCATAAAAAATGTTTCACTTTGCTGGCTGAATCATATGGTTTAGCAATTTCAATTAGCTCTTTTATTACTTTTAACTGTTGTGAATCATCGTTTAATAATGTTTTGAGAACTGGTTCTAGAATGAGAACCATTTCTTGATTATTACTGGGCCCTATACCGACTAGAGCTGAACGTCTGATCGAAGAATGTTGATTGAAAATACTTTCGATAGGTACCGGAAAGTAATCTCCTGCAGATGATGTGACTCGATGAGATTTACGACCGCAAAACCATAAGCGACCTTGATTATCAAGATAACCCAAATCACCCATTCGGTGCCAAGTTCCTTGTTTACTTCTCATCTTAGCTAAACTGGTGGCATCCAAACGTTGATAGTATTCCTCAGTAACCATTGGGCCATTGACGCATACTTCTCCAATCTCGTTTGGTTTTAACTCCATAGAATCGCAAAACGTTTCACAAACATCATCGTTGATAGCGATCACCTTGACTGTAACACCTGGGAATGGTCTTCCTACGCAGGTCCCCTTCCCTTCCAAGCTATTTTTAGCTGTAGATTGCAATATTTCACTACCAGAGATATTTGCGATCGGTAAGGCTTCAGTTGCCCCATAGGGAGTATAGGTGTCGGCTGTATCTGTAAGCACTTTTTTAAATGTACGGTGCAGCTCAGGAGGAACGGGGGCTCCCACCATTAAAATACGGCGTATACTATGCATTGTAATATTATTATTAGCACAATATTCACCCAGTACTCTAAAAACTGCTGGAGAACCAATACTCATAGTAACCCCATGGTCTTCTATTCCTTCTAATAAAAGACGTGGATCAGCTTGGGAGGGTTTGGTAGGGTCCATATTAGGTAAAACGGCAGGAATTCCCCAAGCCGTAGAAAAGAGTACAAAAAGCGGAAAAATTGGAAAATCAACGTCTCCTGAATTAATATCAAATTCTCTACGGATGCTCTCGACTTGGCCTTCCATCTGAGAATGAAAATAGACTACTCCCTTGGGTGGACCGGTACTACCCGTTGTAAAAACAATTGCTGCACTGTCTGAACCTTTTGTGTGGATAAACTCGAATTGTTTCTCTCGGCTAGGTTGCAGTTTGTCGGCAATAGTTCTGACTTCATCAAGGCTATAGCCACCCCATAAACGAGTTCCCACAGTAATTAGGACTTTTATGGATCGAAATCGTTTCTTAAAAATCAATCTTGCTATATGTGCTTTGGGTATAGCAATCATTGCTTCGGGTTCAACCGCTTCGATGCAATTGAGAAGGTTTTCCTTACCCATTCCTGGGTCAATTAAAACCGGAACCACTCCAAGTTTGAATAATGCAAAGCTTAGAGCAACGAAATCCAATCCAGGTGGTACCATTAGTAAGACTTTTGCACCTTTTTTCAAGCCAATCTTGGTTAGGCCGATAGCGAGTCGATTGCTTTCCCATTCCAATTGTTGGAATGTCATATTAATATAATTTCTACGACCATTGGTTTTCGAATCTACCGGTAGAATCACAGCCTTTTCATGTGGAGATTCTTTTGCTCTTACAGGAAGATATCTGGCTATATTAATAAGAGGTTCATTGGTGACTTCCATAATCACCTAAGCCTGATTTTGAAAAAAGTCCATCGCTTTATTGATGACCTCTTCACGTGAATCCTCGAGTACATAATGGCCGGCATTATGGATTTCATGGGTTGGAATATTAGGAAAGAAACGTTGCCATTCAGATAGAAAATGATCGTCAAAACAGAAATCCTGTTTGCCCCACACGATTTGTTTGGGATGGTTTTTAAAGAGATGTAATTTCTCTTCGATACCTACAAGACGCTGCCAGCTTTGATGTTCTTTTCTGAGAGGTATATCCTTAACGAATTGATGAACGGCGACTCTGTTTCGGTAGTTATCATACGGTGCCATCAAGCCATCTTTTTCTCGTCTAGTATTTTCTGGGGATACACTCGCCATGAGACTTGCTCCTCGACTGAATCCGTTGAATATTCGCGTTGCAACTCGACCAAATAGTGGAATTCGACAGGCTGCTATCCTAAGGGGGAAGTTATTATTTTGTGGCAGTCGAAAGGCGCAAGTATTGAGTATAAAGAAACTTTTTGCTTTTTCCGGAGTATCAGTAGCCAGTCCAAATCCAATCATGCCACCCCAGTCATGAACCACAAGATGGTATTCAGAGATGTTTAGGTGATCAACTAATCCCTGGAGATTACTAATGTGGTTAGAAAGACAATAATTGTAACGCTGAGGTTTGTCAGAAAGCCCACATCCTAGGTGGTCGATTGCCACACAACGAAAGTCTGTACGGAGGGCTTGGATTAGATTTCTATAATAAAATGACCATGTGGGATTACCGTGCACAAAAAGAATAGTAGGTGCATTTTTAGGGCCTACATCTACATAATGAATTTGACCCTCAGACACTTCGAATAGATTGGGTTGAAAAGGGTACAGATCGCGATAGGATTCTATACAATTGTAGCGATCTTCAGAATTCATTCTACTTAGGCTCCCGCTTCCCAGCGTACAGAATACATTGTGCAAACTAGTCCACTACCAATGCCCATAAGTACGGCTCTTTGCCCTGGTTCGAATGCCCCTTTTTCAATTCCAATGGCCATAGTAATCGGCATTGCTACTGACCCTGTATTCCCTAGATACTCAAAGGTGGTGAAATCTTTACTTACATCCAGTCCGAGTGCCTCGAACACCACATTACGGTGAAGGATTCCCACCTGATGAGAGAAAATTACATCCATTGATGATTTGGAGTGCCCGGTCAATTTAGTAAATTTAGACCATGTTTGTGCTGCCAACTTGGTGCCTTTATCTAGCAATGTTTTACCATCAGTGACCATGGTGTGATTAGTTTGACTTGGAAATCCAGTATCAGGACCCCAAAGACAAAGGTTGCTTTGTTGACTGTCGTTAAGGCTTATACCGCCTTCAAACTGAAGTCCACGAGGTGCAATATCTTTTTTGCACAATATATATGCCACACTACCTGATCCCAAAGTTAAGCTAGGAATGGAGGCTAGTAATAGTTCCTCAGAAGGATTTTCTACCAAGGTTTTAATGGTGTTTTCTACTACTTCCGAAGCAGCCTCGGCAGAAACGACTATTCCAGCTTCAATCTGACCTAATTCAATCATGTTAGAAACTACCGATAGGCCAGTTGCAAAACCCAAGCATGCATTACTTACATCAAAAAGTATTGTATCTGACTTCAACTTAAGGCTTTTTGCTATGATTGTTGCAGTACTTGGTTCGAGATAATCACGGCAAACACTACAATTAACCAATGCTCCTATCTGATCAGTAGAAATTGGACTTTGTTCCAAGGCTCTAATAGCAGCTTTTGTGGCGGCTTCCGATGGTCTGAGATTATCATTCCAGAAACGTCGTTGCTTAAGCCCGGTCATCATCTGTAATTTGCCTGGTCCTATATTCAACTGCCCGTACACTGGAGCAAGTTGTTTTTCCATTATTTCAGTTTTTAGTACATTGCGAGGAATTTCATAACCCATCCCCCCCACGTATACATTGCTGTACATCATGAATTTTAAACCCCGTTAGTTGGGGACTTCTAAATCGAAGGCCCCAGAAAATAGCACTATAAAAAACCATGTTTGAACCGAAAACTCAATCTACTTTGAATTAAAAATGACAAAAACCTTAAAAGAATCGCTCTATTGTTAGAAATAATGATTGATCGTAAGGGGTATATGCATTAGTATTTTGCGGTTTTCTGGGGGTAACTTCCTGTAATTTGGCCTTGAGTAAAATATAGTATGATATATCCTAAAACATTTGCTTCTAAGAGTGCAGACCAAGAAACGAAATTCACTAATACGGGTGAACTTCGCAAGGCGTTATTCGATCTGCGACAGTCTTATCTTGTGTTAAGACGCGATCAGGAATTTAGTCTGGCTGCGCATCCCTCGGCTACAGCTGTTGACAATAAAGTGGAATTTGCGAGTTACCTTCCTGCTATCAACCCCAGTGAGATGGGAGATCCAGAGTTTTGTAAAGCACACAGGGTTAATGCTGCTTATGTAGCGGGTGCAATGGCTAATGGAATAGGCAGTGCGGAAATATGTATAGCTATGGGCAAGGCCGGAATGCTTGGTTTTTTTGGTGCCGGTGGATTGCATCCTAGGAAAGTCAAAGAAGCCATAAATAGAATTCAAAGTGAGTTAGGGGATCGCCCCTACGGCTTCAATCTTTTGCATAACCCTTTCGAACCAAGTATTGAAGAGGCCACTGTAGAAATGTATCTGGAGCATAATGTAACGAGGGTTTCTGCCAGTGCTTATTTGGGTTTAACTAGTTACTTGCTGCACTATCGCTTGAAGGGACTGCATCGTAACTCTGAAGGACAAGTGGTAGCTAAAAATCATATTTTTGCTAAACTTTCGCGCAGTGAAGTGGCTCGTCAATTTATGGCACCTGCGCCATTAAATATGGTCACTCAATTAGTGAAGCAGGGTAAAATTACGGAAGAGGAAGCCGAACTCTCTCAGTTTATTCCAGTAGCTGAAGATATCACTGCTGAAGCAGACTCAGGAGGTCATACAGATAACCGACCTCTTGTAACTTTACTGCCTACATTTATCAACCTTCGCGATAGCGCAATGAAGGAATACTCTTATAAAAACAGAATCCGAGTAGGCGCATCAGGCGGAATTTCCACGCCTCAGAGTGTTCAAGCCGCCTTCTCGATGGGCGCCAGTTATGTAATGACCGGATCTATAAATCAAGCCGCCATAGAAGCTGGTACGTCAGATTTTGTAAAAGAGGCTTTGACAAAGGTAGAGCCTCACGACGTAATTATGGCTCCGGCTGCAGATATGTTTGAAATGGGTGTTAAATTGCAGGTGTTGAAAAAGGGCAGTATGTTTGCAATGCGTGCCCAAAAATTATACAACCTTTATCAGGCGTACTCTCGCATCGAAGAAATTCCTGAACCTGAGAAACTTAAGATTGAGAAGCAGATATTTCAGAAAACCTTAAAAGAAGTATGGTCTGAAACAGAGTCATTTTTTCAAGACAGAGACCCCTCTCAACTGGTAAAGGCTGCGAAAGATCCAAAACATAAAATGGCTCTAATTTTTCGTTGGTATTTAGGAAAGTCGAGTCTTTGGGCTATATCAGGTGAACCTTCTAGAAAAATGGATTATCAGGTTTGGGCAGGTCCTGCACAGGGAGCATATAACGAATGGGTTCGCGGTACTGAATTTGAGCGTGCTAAGAATCGTAGCGTTGTGTCAATAGCGCACAAGCTTTTATCGGGAGCGGCTATTTTGGTTCGATTACAAACTTTAAAGCAGGCCGGTGTAGCTCTTGCACCCGAATTAGAATCAGTTAAGCCTGGTGAAGGTATGGAGTGTTGGTTATG
>CAZYUV010000145.1:0-8185 GCA_964650625.1 uncultured bacterium | reverse complement strand
TGTATCAATTTTTTACCAAGTGGATAGGCAAAAAGATAATCTTTAAGCTTAACAAGCCATAGAAACCTGCCAGTTTGATGGTCTATGAAACGTTGATCTAGGTTTTCCAATCTTTTTTGCAGTACCTGAGCATCCTTGAAACGTCCCAATTTTTTCATGGCTGTAGCACGAATGTATAACGCATAGGGATCCGTTTCTGGTAGTGTCGTTTCAAGAGCGGCCTCTATCTCGCCACTTTCTAATAGGTAAAAGCTACGAGTTAACTGCGTTTTATAGTCGTTGGGATGATGTACAAGGATTCTGTTAAGTTCTCGCAAGATATCATCAAACAAGCTCATTGATTGCAGCGCGACCCTCAAAGAGTTACTGATAGCACGATTTTGGGGATATCTCTTTACTTCCAATCTAAGAATTGGAAGAGCTCTTTGATAATTTCTATTCTCAACCAACTCCATGCCTTTTGTAGGTAGAACAGCATCTTGTTCTCTAGCAGGTTTTTTCTTGGTTTTATTTGAGGGAGAGTTTTTTGGCTGCAATGCTTTCAATGCGGTCTCAGAATGTTTAAATCCAATAGATAATTCTTCGAGCTTGGACTTTTCCTTATCTCTACTATGATCAGTAGCGAGAGCTTCCGTTGAGGAGATAGTTTTCTCAGTACTTGAAGAAAGATTATTCTCTTGGGTGGTAGCAATCTTATCGGGCGAAGACTTCTGGGGTATTTCTTCAGCTGAGGGACTGGATATTTCGTCTTTAATTTGAGGGTCAGCAAGTTCATTGATCCGTGTATCTTCAGGGCTGAATTCGACGAAATTAATTTGATTTAATTTAGCGATCATTTCGGTCTTAGATTGTGGGTTCGAAAGGGCTGGAGTAGTAGAAATAACCTCCTGCTCAGTCGAATCCTGACTAGTCCGAATTGTTATAGTTTTTTCAGACTTTGTTTCGATTAATTTAGCAGCAGCTACGGCTTGCATTTCCTTATTTTTCTTAGCCCGCGCTATGTCAATTTGTCCCTTAGCGTAACGCAATAATCTTTCGACCCATGGAATTGTTTGCATGCCGCTTGATGTCAAATCTTTTACGGCCAACTCATATTCTTCCAAATGCACGAGTGTGTTTCCTCGGTTACGGAGTGCCTGACGATTTTCGGGTTGGAGTTGCAGCAATTTGTCATATAACATTTTCGCTTGTTTCCATTGCTTCATTTTCTCCAATAAGTTTCCCGTTTCCAGAAGCGCTAATGGATCTTCTGGTCGCAGCGCCAAATAACGGTCAAAATGAAGTAAGGAATTTACATAATCTCCATTAGATTTGGTGATCATACCTGCAGTGAGCTCTGCTTTAAGAAAGTCGGGATGATTCTGGAGAAGGACTTTGCAATTGGTCAAAGCTTTTTGGCTAGCCCCCGAGTCATGCAATATACGAATATATTCTAAGTGGACTTCAGGTTTGTGGGTTTTTAACTCAAGACTGGCATAGATTGCCATCGCTTCTTCATACTGTTTCATACGCTTGAGAAGTCGGGCGAGTTGCAGACTAATCTTTTGTATTCTTGTAGAATTACTTGATATGTCTGACTGAAGCAGAGTTTGTCTATATGCTTCCTCAGCTACTTCATATTCGCCCTTTTCAATCGATTTCTTTGCAGCAGTTAAAAGCCCCATAGTGAGTTTGGATAGAGAATAGTTTTCTTCTGTTTTTAATGAATTTGATACATTAATTTCTGTATTATTGTTTAGATTAAATTCTGTCTGTTGCTTACTATGGGTGCTAGCTAAGGTGTTTTTTTGAGATTCTTCAACCGCTAAAGGTTTTGAAACTGCGGCTAGTTCTGCGGATAAGACTGAAGATGAAGCCAAAACCTTTGTTTGAGATGCAGATTTATTTATTGGAATACTTTGGGCCGAGATTAAGTTCAACGAGAAAAAGAGTAAAGTGAATAACAAAAATCGCCCAATAATTCCACTTTTTGATATTAAAACCATGTTGATGCCGATTCTAAGGCATTTTCGAGTAAAAAAAAAGTTTCTTGTTATTAAGTTTTAGAAAGCTTAAAAAAAATCTTCTAATTGAAGCAATATTCATTCAAAATAAGGGGATGTCTATTAAAAGAGTTTTTTGTTTGATTTTGGCATTTCTGTTATTTGGAACTGGAGAAGCGGCAAAAATCGGAATGTTTTTCGGTAATTTTGATCCGATTCATCGTATTCATGACAAAATTATTCAGCAAAGTATTTCCCAGTTGAATCTCGATAGACTTTATGTAATCCCTTATTTTGAAACCGATAAATTGGATGGTGAGAATTACCTGGTAAGAACTCAGTTACTGAGGCGTGCCATCACTGAAATTCCTAAAATGGAACTTTTTGGCAGCCGGCGAGTGGCCGAAATAGGTCGCAAAACAAATTTATTGAATAAATCAGTTGGATTTTTTGAGCAATTGGTTATTGACGAGATACGCTACAGTGAAGGTTGGGATCAAGAATTCTTTCTGATTGTAGGTACCGACGAATTTCTACGAATCGTTTCTGCCCAGAAATTCCCCAAAAGTGGGGATCCATTGAATCTTGTGGTTATTAAGCGTAAAGGTTTTGATCAAACTGTACCCAGGCATTTGATTCCTCTTCTTGGGACTCGATTATTTTTGCTAGATTTTGCGGCTCCTAGAATTAGTAGTACACAACTGAGGGACGAGTTGGCTCATGGTTGTTTATCCAGTTCCCATTTTCTACATGACAAGGTATTAGAAAGTATAGTTAAGCGAGGATTTTACGGATATCATGCTGAAGGCAAGTGATTACGAAGCCCCATTTTCTCTGTGAAATCTAACCAATCGGGCTCTGTAAGAATATTATTTAATTCATCCAATAGATTGCCAATGGGACGAGAGTGTTTAAGGCATCCTTTGAGATAAATTTTTGCTTTTTTATGGAGTATCGATTTGGCTTGTGTAAATTGGATTTCATTAAGAGTGCCGGCATTCATTAACTTGAGTAGTGCGTATATTCTAAATCTGTCCATAGCGGAATATTTTTGAGAAAGTTGATCCGCATGACCCCCTGTTTTGTAAATACAAGCTTCAGGAACATAACTCACATCAAATTTTGAGGTAATTCGTATCCATAGATCATAATCTTCGCAAGCGGGTAGTTGCTCGTCAAATGTGCCAACGGACTCAAATACCGAGCGATGGATTAATATACTGGAAGGACTCATGGCGCACAGAGGTAAATTTTTTTCGAAAGTGTTTCCACCAAACTTTTCATGATGTTTGCATTGATTGACTCTTTTGCCATTACGAATCCATATTTCTTCAGTATGGCAAACTAGACGCTTCTCTTTTTCCAGTAGCCTCATCTGATGGCTAAGTTTTTTGGGCATCCAGTGATCATCAGAATCAAGAAAAGCAATCCAAGAATGTTTTGAGTATTTAAGGCCAAGATTTCGTGCAGCGCTGACTCCTGCATTTTCCTGTCTCAGCACCCGTATATTATGAATGTGCTGGTAACGTCTTAATATGCCGGGGGTGTTATCATTCGATCCATCATTCACAACTATAATTTCCATTTTATGTATTGGATAATCCTGATCGAGAACGGAGTTCAAACATTTTTCTATAGTGTTTGCACGGTTGAAGGTGGGTATAATAATGCTAATTGAATTTGTTAGCACTTTGACCAATCCATGGGGCTTTTATTTAGAAACCTTTTCAGTCCGTCTTGGCCTTGTGGGCTGACCCTAGCTTGTGCAATATGTTTGCAGACAAAATCACGACTTTGCTCTACTGATTGATCAACTATGCCGTTGATTAGTTGTTTGCATCTTTTGATGGCATCTGGGCTTGAGTTGACGATTTCTTCACAGCTAGAATCAATTATTTGGTCTAGTTCGCTTTCAGACCGTACCACTCCATTTAAGAGTCCAATCTTTAAGGCGGTTTGTGCATCAAAGCGCTCACCAGTCAAAAAAAATCTTCTACAGTTATTTAAGCCAATTTTATCTCTTACAAAAGGTGAAATTACTGCTGGTACAAGGCCTAATTTTACTTCAGTAAATCCGAATTTAGCGTTTTGGACTCCAAAAGCCATATCGGTTGCTGCAATTAAGCCACATCCGCCACCCAGTGCTGAACCTTGTACCCGGCTAATAGTTGGAATAGGACAGTTTCGAATGGCCTTGAGCATGTCGTAAAGGCATTCTGAATCAGCAATATTTTCCTGTTCGGAGTAATCGATCATCTTTTTCATCCAATTTAGATTAGCACCAGCACTAAAACTACGTCCGTTAGCTTGAAGAATCACAACTCTAGCGTTTGTATCAGAGGATATTTGTTCAAATGCAGAATGAATCTCCTGAATCATTTCCGCATTGAATGCATTGTGTATTTTTTCCCTAATTAATGTTAGACGTGTTACACGTCCCAAACTTAATTGTATACTCTCCATTGTTGACTCCTTTGCGATTAAGGATAGGAAAAAAGCATGTCGAAAATCAATTTAGCTGGATTCGAAAAAGCTTATTTTTTTGAATCTGATAATGATGGAAAAAAGTTACTGATAGGTTTGCATGGGCGTGGTGATAATGCAAACTCCTTTAGCGGTGTAAGATTTGGACTACGTCTAAAAGAATTTGATCAATTATATTTGAACGCTCCTGATTCTTGGAATGTGGCTTTTTCGCGCGGTTTTAGCTGGTATGATATGGCTCCCAATCAACTTCCCGGTATACAAAGAAGTTACGAATTGCTTGAGTCATTAGTACTAGATTTAGAGCAACGCGGGTACTGTCGTAACGAGATATTGCTATTTGGTTTTAGTCAGGGTTGCCTCATGAGTCTAGAACTAGCTGTTCGAAGCAAATTACCTTTTATGGGAGTAATTGGAGTGAGTGGCACTGTATATGAGGTAGAATCTCTCCTTCAAAAACAGCAAGCCGGTTCGAAACAGACTCCTTTCTTTTTAACCCATGGATATGGGGATGAAATTCTTCCTTTTGAGAACTCCAAAGATGCTTATGAGAAACTTTCCCAACATTTACCAGATTTCGAATTCAGGGCCCTGCCTAAAGGGCATAATATCGCAGATATTGAATGGGAATGGTATCAATCAAAAATTTCTGAGTGGAGTCGGAGGCTTTGATGGTAAATCATGAGGAACTTAAACCTTATGCATATGGAATGGCCGAAATAAATAAGCCACAAAATTTTCAGGAACTTTTCGTAAGAAATCAGCCGTTAGTTTTAGATATTGGTGCGGGTAAAGGAGAATTTGTTGAGCGAATGGCTAAATTGCATCCTGATTGGAACTTTTTATGCATCGAATTGCGCCTACATAGAGTTAAAACAATTGTGAAGAGAGCCACGCGGGCCAATCTTGATAATGTAAGGGTAATGCACGGTAGAATTGAGCATTTAATTCCCCATTGTTTTTTTCGTCATTCAGTTGCACATGCTTATATGAATTTTCCAGACCCGTGGCAAAAGAGTCGACAATCCAAGAATCGAACAATGAATCCTTTATTTTGTAAGCGGATAAGTGAGCTTCTAGAGCTTAATGGTATTTTTCATTTCGCAACTGATGTTGAAGACTATGCCAACTACGCCTTTGATTGCCTGAATCAGAACCCAGATTTCGAAAATCATTTGGAGCCAAATCGATTCATGCCTGAGATACCAGAGCATTACAAAACTCTTTTTTATAATCATGCTAAGAAATCGGGATTCGACTCAAGTTTTTTAAAATTTAGAAAGACTTTTTGACTACAATTTACGTCTAAGAATGGCGCTGGAAGTTGGCTTAAGATAGTAGTGACCACCTTGTACCTTCCCCAAACCTCGCGGGCTAACTTTTTCACCATTTGAAATAACATCATAAATAGTATTGAAAAAGCGGAATTCGGCTCCGTATTGATCACTTCCATTCAATAGGACTAAAAATTCGTATTTTGAGCCCTTCATTATTACACCGAATGCAGAGTGATTATTATTTTTATCATTAATAAAAATTAAGCGTTCATCGTTGATTCTCTTATCAAAGTGAAAAGCGTCGTAATGTAGGCGCATTTTCTTCAGGGCCGATGTGAAATCATTAAGTTGCTTGTAGGGTTTTTGCGTAGCTCGCTTCCAATCGATCCAGTTAATGGCAGAATCTTGATCGTACGAATTTTTATTACCTTTCTTGCTACGGCCAAATTCCTGTCCAAGTTGAAGAATAGGAGTCTGAACTGAAACCATAAGAAGCGTATGAGCTAAGCGCATTCGAGCTAATAAAATATTTTCGGTAACGTCAAGTTTTTTAATCCAATCATATAAGGTGTAGCCATCGTGTACTTCCACTTCATTAATGACTGATAGGTGATTAATATTTCCAGGGGACGCATAAACATAGCTACCCGAACCACCAAAGCGTTTATCTTCTCCTCTTAATAAAACTTTGATAGAGTTCTCGTTACCTTGTCCATTAATCCATCCAGAATTACCGATTCCGCCTCGCACATCTTGGCGATAACCATCACTCCACTTACCGAGTCCGATTTCGTTCAAGTCTTTGCGTCCCCAGTAAGCACCATCTGAGGCGACCCATGGCTCAGCAGTAAGCAATGTATCCTTCGGTAGTTTCGCTCTGATATCCCGAAATGTCTGCTTGTCAATTGCTGCGCCCAGATCAAAACGATACCCATCTATTCCAAAGTAATCACTGAAGTAAGTTAGCGAATCAAGGATTAGTTGACGCATGACCGGTGATTCGGTTTTACAGGTATTGCCGACGCCCGTACTATTGAGGTAGTAGCCTTTCTGGGCATCCCACATTCTGAAATATTTGTCTCTGGCTAAGTTTTTGAAACTTACTGTAGGACCTCGATGATCGCCCTCCGAGGTATGATTATATACAACATCCATTATTACAGAAATTCCGACACTATGTAACGCCTCTACAGCCTGTTGAAATTCTTCAATAGCTTGATCAGGATTGGTCGCATAATTTCTATGCAGAGCAAAGAAACCCCGGGACATATACCCCCAGTAATTTATGTGTCCTGGAGGAGCAGCCGATGGGTCAAAACTGTGCAGAGGTAAAAACTCCAAAGTACTAACCTGCATATCTTGAAGGATTTTTAGCGTTTGTGGATGGCTAATTGCTTGATAGGTTCCTTTAATTTCATCCGGAATCCCATCTAGAAGGTACGTAAGATCTTTAAGGTGTACCTCATGAATAGTATGACCTCGTTTAAAACCTATCCTTTTTATTTTGCGACTAGGTTTTGATCGAATAACACATGCATTATTCTCCAATAGATCAAGACAATATGGATCGGCCGTAGGATAATTTTCAATACGCTTTGGAAATTGACCTTTATTACTTATCTGTATGGCGTAGTCCTTGAATTTGTAACCTGTTTTGATTTCGAAAACGGTCTTTTGTTCTTTTTCAAGCTTTGTGACTAAGTTACCAGATACCTCTACATCTTGATCATCAACTTTATTGATCAGAAACCCTTTAGCAGAAGTATCGATGAGATAACCTTTTCTTGTGTCGAACAGAAAAATATCAACCCCAGTTCGATCAACCACAACGGTTCGGGAATCGGTAATATGGAATGGGATATGCTGTTCGTCTTGGAGAATGTAGTGATAACTCTTTCCAGTTAAATCTTCTGTATGTACATATTCCCAGCTATCTTTGACTAATTCACTTGATAATTTAGAATTGTTTTGATTAGCCCTCTGCATTGGATAATCAGTAAAACTTCCATCGTGATAAACTCGCACCTTAACTTCAGATGCTTCAATAGCATACAAACTGAATCGGGTAGTATTTTCAGCGGGGTGACTACCATAGTAAAAGGCAAATGAACTGCCACTGGTTAACAAACCCAAAACGCCTATCATTAATGCGTTGAAAATGATCTTTTTGTAAGTCATAGGCTGTAAGCCTAATAATCTTAATCTAATTGTCAAGTGTGGTTTCAAAAGCAATCTGAAATAATCCATAAACAGACATTTAATTGTTGGATATTTAACAATTGATGCTTGACAAAAATTATTTTAGCCGGTAATGTTGCGCACCTTGAACGTAAGCCTATTAAGTAGAGGAAGCAGATTTTATGGCAAATGTTGTCAAAAAAAGACGAAAAAAGATTCGAAAGCACAAACATCGCAAGCTACTGAAGCGAACTCGCCACCAGC
>CAZYUV010000144.1:0-8193 GCA_964650625.1 uncultured bacterium | reverse complement strand
ACCGAACTCCCGAAGGAGATTCGGTCTAAAAAAATAATTGTATTTGATTTATGCGGTTTTTATTTCAATACGTCGTTTTAAATCCATCTTTACTTCGTGTTTCTTAGGTAAAGTTAAGGTGAGCACCCCATCTTTCATTGCTGCTTCTATATCTTGTTCTTCAATCATTTCAGATAATTTGAATTTGCGCTCAAATTCACCGTAAATTCTTTCTGTACGATGAATTTTAGAGTCTTCGTTTTCTAGTTTTTCCCGCACTTTTTCACCTTTGATTTCTAAAACGCCTTGATTCATAGTTACCTCAATATCTTCCAATCTCAGACCGGCCACTTCGAGTGAAATCTGGAATGCGTCTTTGAGTTCTATAATATCGGTTTTTGGATTGAAATCGGATTTCTTTTCAAATGGTTCGAGATCGCTAAACACGTCGTCAAAAAAATTGTTGAATAAGCTATTCTGAATTGGGTATCGATTAGTTCTGAGTAATAATCCGTTTGTCATATTAATCTCCTTCTTTTTGTTTTCATACTCTTTTATTAAGTAACATGTTTTTCAAAAACTACCCAATTAGTTACAAACTTCATGCCAACTTGAAACCTTCTATTTAGGGACTTGGTGGTTTTCAATTTGAAGAAATGTTTCATTTTTGAGTTTCGAATTGAATCATTTAATGAAGTGTTAAGATATTGGTGTAATAGGAGTTAAAAGTGTCGGATTCGAAGCTTTTGGAAAAACAGCCAGTCCTGTTGTTTTTTAAGCAATTGAATAATAGTTTGGACAGAAGATCTAAAGAACTAGTCGTCGTTTGCCCATCTTCCGAAAATCCAAAACAGATTCTGATTGAGAGTTATCCATACTATTCAGGTAAAGTAAATTTTGATCGCCGTGAATGGAAGCCTGAGAATCTTGTGAAGATCTTAGACAATCGGTTTGTGATAGCTTTCGAAGCCAAATCTTTAGCGGCGAACATACGAAACAAGCTCTCAAAAGCGGGCTATCGTTGTCGATTTCAGGCTTTCTGCTTGAGTCGTTTATTTCAACGAATTGACAAAAACTATGATATTGATGTTCATGACCCGCTAACTAGTTATCTAAAATTACTTAAGATCGTGAAAAATTTTGATATCGATGAACTAAATAAAGGACTTAAACCTTTACTTAAACAGAGTTATCTACCACCTAATTTGTCTCTTGATGATTTAGATGCTATACCAAATAAATGTGGAGTCTATTTCTTTTATGGCTTGCGAGATAGACTTCTTTATATTGGCAAAAGTATTCATCTCCGACAGCGGGTCATTTCTCATTTTCAAGAAGATGGTAAAAATCGTCGTGAAAGTAAAATGTGTAAAGAAATTCGACGTGTTGACTATCAGCTTACAGCGGGTGAGTTGGGCGCTTTATTAGTGGAGTCAGATTTAATCAAGCGATTGAAGCCGGTTTATAATCTTCGGCTGCGAGAAACTAACAAACGCATAGCTTTCTGTCTTAAAGAGGACGACAATGGATATCTCAATTGTCGTTTAATAATTGGTAGAAAAGCGGTTGACAATGTCTTGAAAGGAAAGTCCAGAGAACTTCAATTCATTACTCTTTTCGGTTCTAAGAAAGAAGCCAACGGACTAATTAAATCAATTGTTAGCCAGTTTCAATTATGTAAAAAGCTATGCGGACTAGAGTCAGGGAACGGCCCCTGTTTTGGTTTTCAACTAAAAAAGTGTGAAGGAGCGTGTTGTAACAATGAGCCTTGTGGAGCTTACAATGCGCGATTGAATTTAGCTCTAGAAAATATTAAGTTTGCCACCTGGCCTTTTTACGGTCGAATAGCGCTTAAGGAACAAAATCTAGCTACCCAAGATTTACAATATCATGTCGTGGATCAATGGAGGTATGTAGGTTCGTCCACTAGCCGAAATGAAGCTATCAAGATTAGAAACCCATACTCGGAAAAGGATCCATTTGATATTGATTGCTACAAAATTTTAAAACGTCATTTATTGAAAGATTCTGCGAAAGAGTCTTTCAAAAGTAGACACTTCCGTTACAGCATCTTACAGATTGATAAACCTAAAAAAATTAGTTAAGGGGAGACTTTTCTGGCTCGTCTTCGCTGGGCGTCGGAGGACTTTCTTTAACTTCGGCACTGACATTTTTGGCTGGAGAAGATTTCTTCACTTCGATACCTAAAAAAGCATACAATTGCCTTCTTTTGTGGCCCCACATCCCCAGTAGACCATAGGCTTGAGCGTCTCGCAATTCTCTTAAAGACCAATGTCTTAATTCATCGCGCAATCGTGCTAAAAAACTTTTTAGCTGGGAGCTTTCCACCTCCGGAAGGATATCTTCAACTTCTTTGGCCAACTGGAAACTCGTATTTTGAACTAGATAACCTGTTAAAACCGTAAATTCTTCGTCATCAAGTTTTGTAATGGACTCACTATGCTTTGCATATTCGTTAACCCAGTCTACAATTTTTTGAAAATCAAGTCTCTCACACAAGTGTAATAGTTTTGCGCGCACCTCAGGACTTATGGAAATCTGGTCTTGTTTCATGCTGTGTAGCTATTTAATGATAAAGGGTTGATCATCGTAATAATATGCCGTTTATAGGGTAACATGAAGCGTCAGTTACACCCGTAGTATTATTCTAATTAAGCTAAAAAACCTAATAATCAGTGTATATTCTTTTATTTGACTAGACTTTGATATAATCACAGATTCTTATAGTTGGAGAGGGGTATCATGGATAGTGAAAAAGCAGAGTCAAAGCATTTTATTCAGCATGAAGTTGAAAAAGACCTTGCCGCCGGAAAAAATGGCGGTCGTGTTATGACTCGTTTTCCTCCCGAACCGAATGGTTATCTGCATATAGGACATACCAAAGCGATCTGTTTGAATTTTGAACTCTCAAAACAGTATGGGGGTTTATGTAACTTGAGGCTTGATGATACGAACCCAGTTAAGGAAGACAGTAAATATGTAGAGGCCATCAAGAGAGACATTAAATGGCTAGGCTATGACTGGGATGAGCGACTATATTTTACTTCTGATTACTTCCCTAAATTATACTCGTATGCATTGAATCTAATTGAAAAAGGATTGGCATACGTTTGCGATTTGAGTGCAGAGGAAGTTCGTGAATATCGTGGAACTCTCACCGAGCCGGGACGAAATAGCCCTTATCGAGATAGAAGTGTAGAACAAAATTTGACCTTATTTAAAAAAATGAAGAATGGTGATATGGAAGATGGTCAATCGACTCTGAGGGCGAAAATTGACATGAGCTCATCCAACATGAACATGCGTGATCCCGCAATTTACAGAGTGAGGAAAGTACCTCATCATCGAAGTGGTGACCAATGGTGTATTTATCCAATGTATGATTTTGCTCATGGTCTTTCTGACGCAATTGAGGGTATAACTCACTCACTTTGTAGTCTTGAATTTGAAAATCATCGACCGCTCTACGATTGGTTTATTGACAATATTGACGTACCTCACCGACCTAGACAGATCGAATTTGCTAGGTTAAATATGAGTTATACTGTGATGTCCAAGCGTAAGTTTTTACGTCTGGTCGAGGAAGGTCATGTAGAAGGTTGGGATGACCCTCGCATGCCTACTTTAGCAGGAATGCGTCGGCGTGGATTTAGCCCTTCATCCATACGTGATTTCTGTCGCCGAATTGGAATGGCCAAGGCTGATTCAACAGTAGATGTGGCGATGTTTCACAGTTGTGTCCGAGAAGAATTGAATCGTGAAGCTCATCGATACATGGCAGTACTTGACCCGATTAAGGTTGTGATAACTAACTACCCTGAGAATCATGAGGAAATGATTAAGTCAAAAATAAATCAGGAGGATGAGTCGTTGGGTAAACGAGATATGCCGTTCTCGCGAGAACTTTATATAGATCGAGAAGATTTCATGCTAGACCCACCAAAAAAATACTTCCGATTAGCTCCCGGTCGCGAGGTCAGGTTTAAATATGCTTACTTATTGACATGCACGGATGTCATTAAGGATGAATCAGGCGAAGTCATTCAAATTAACTGTACCTATGACCCTACTAGCGTTGGTGGATTGGCTAGTGACGGGCGTAAGGTTAAAGGTACAATTCATTGGGTGTCTGCGAAACATTGTTTAGATGCGGAACTGCGACTATATGACCATTTATTTGCCGCAGAGAACCCTGAGGAATCTGATGACTTTACGGAATCTCTGAATCCTAATTCTTTAAAGGTTGTTACTGCTAAAATTGAACCATTATTGGCTGATTTGCCTCCTGGAGAAAGGGTTCAGTTTGAACGCGTCGGTTATTTCTACAGTACGGAGCAAGATATTACAGAGAAGCCTAGCTTTAATCGTATACTGCCTCTTAAAGATGGTTGGGCTAAGATAAAAGCCAAGCTAGGGCTTTAGTTTGAAAGTTTGGTGCGCTCAGTTAAAGACGAAAATGCTGGAGCGTCTTGATAGCGAAGGTCGACTTGCTTCACGCAATTTGGGTTCAGTGGTTGATACCTCCGAAACTCTGCTCCTTTATAGATACTTAAATTGTTCCATGACCGAAGCTTCTGAATCGATGCTCTTGGGTTTATTAAAATTGTATGAAGATAATGGCAGTTATTTCATTTCTCCAGGTCTTGAGCAGGGTCGTTTTGATGCAACATGCCATGTTTATTTAGCACTTAGTTGGTGGAGAGATTTTCTTGAAAAAAGCCATTCTACTCTAGCATTAGAAATACAGCGAACACTTGATTCCATGAAAGCTCAGTTGTGCTTAATTGATGGTAAAGATCCAGTATTAAATAATACTCGTAATCTGACACGTTTTTGGGCTTGTTACCGCGGTTTAGTTAGCTGGGATACATTTCCACCAGTAACTAAAGAATTATTTGGATTTAACTTGTCTCGGAATTTGTTAAAAAACATTTTATCTCCATGGATGCTTCTTGCGATGGAAGTTATGGCTCTTGTAATGCGTAATAAAAAATTATCTTGTAGTTCGCATGAAACGATTAGATCTAAGTTGGAATGGGCCATTTTGAAGTCCTCTCATCGTTTTATTCCTCAGTATGCAGAACGAGCTTTTTTATATTTGTCTGAAAGGATTCCCAGCCAGCAAAATAGTGATGGAAGTTTCTTTGGTGTATCACAGATGACGACTTACGGTCTTATGGGTTTAAGAGAGTTAGGCTACTCATCTGATAGTTCGGAGATTCGTAAGGGAATGCAATTTCTTGGTACTTTGCAGCATGAACAGAACGGCTATTTGGTGCAAGATCCTTTTGTTGGTCCAATATGGGAAACATCGCATGGTTTACTAAGCTTAAATTCAGAAGAAAACTCTGAAATTGTTAACTTAATGTTGACCTATATATTAAATAAGCAAACTCCAAGTGGTGGCTGGAGTTATCAGGATAATAATCCGAATTATCCAGATTGCGATGATACAGCACTGGCTTTAACAGCCATCATTCGACATAAGTCAAAAATCTCTGTAAGTACTTTTGAATATACTTTGAAAAAAGGTTTGGATTGGTTACTTAAAATGCAGAATAAAGACGGTTCTTGGGCAGCTTGGAGTAAAAATCAGTTTGCAAAGAATCATGGACATTACGTGCTAGCTGAGAGAGGTTTCTTTAAACATGCAATCGTAAATGATTTTGGTTCGGCAGATATTACGGGTCATGTTCTAGTGGTATTGGGCTTGGCTGATTATAATATGAATAGTGAGGCAGTAAAAAAGGCACTGAACTATTTGCGCCGGGAGCAATTACCCTTTGGCGGATTTTGGGCCCGATGGGGCGTTAACTATCTTTATGGGACCTCAAGAGTATTGCTAGGTTTAAAAAGTGTTAAATTAAAATATCAAGATGGCTTGGTTCAGAATGCTTTAAGATTTTTAATGGAGTGTCAGAATCCTGACGGGGGCTTCGGAGAGGATTCAAAAAGTTATTTTAATATCGGTCTTGCGGGTAAAGGTAAGTCATCGGTTCTTCAAACAGCTTGGGTATTAAGAGCATTACTTGATTGGCTCCCTTATGATCATGCTTCTATCAAGCAGGGGATTAAATTTTTATTAGAGAAAATTGAAATACCGTCAGAACCGGAATATTTGGGGGTGAGTATGCCTCCATTGTTATTTGCTTACGATGATTTATCTTCCTGGATTGTGCTAGATGTTTTTGAACGGTTCGAGAAGCTAACATCCTCTAGAAAGTAAATGGTTTTTCAATTATTTTGATCCGATGCCAGTATTTCCTAGCCGTAGTCGCGTTAAATCAATTATGACCCTCGCATTCCCAATAATGGGTGGAATGATAAGTCAGAATATTCTCAATTTGGTTGATACGGCTATGGTAGGCCAGTTGGGGACAGCAGCTTTAGCAGCAGTTGGTATTGGTGGATTAGTAAATTTTTTTTGCCAGGCATCTTTACTGGGAGTTTCTTCTGGAGTTCAAGCTATTGCAGCAAGACGATTGGGAGAAGGTCGCAAATCTGAAGCTGCGAATCCATTGAATGCAGGTCTATTAATAGTTGTACTATCCGGTGTATTACTGACTTCATCTTTGATTCATTTAATCCCTATATTTTTTCCGATTCTTAACCCTGATCCAGAAGTTGTTGAACTTGGCCAGGAATATCTTTTGTGGAGAGTCATGGCTATTACCTTCGTAGCTATGAATTATGCTTTTCGAGGTTATTGGAATGCCGTAAATTTAAGCAAGATTTATATGGGTACGCTTATCTGCATGCATCTACTAAATATATTTCTTAACTATGCCTTAATATTTGGGAATTTTGGATTTCCTGAACTAGGTGTAAAAGGAGCCGCAATTGGAACATCATTGTCTATGCTGTTCGGTACATTTCTCTACATGATTATGGCATTTAAACTTGCTAGCGCTAATGGCTTTTTGAAACGATGGCCAAGAATAAGAAATATTCTAAATCTATTGAAAGTTTCACTTCCAGCGTCTACTCAACAGGTATTTTTCTCAGCTGGACTTACCGCATTATTTTACATTATAGGTCTTATTGGGACGGCAGAGACAGCAGCCGCTCATGTACTTATCAATATTATGCTTGTGTGTATTCTTCCGGGAATGGGTTTAGGTTTGGGTGCAGCTTCACTTGTGGGTCAGGCATTAGGAAGAAAAGATAAAGAAGATGCTTTTTCATGGGGGATGGATGTAGTCAAGCTAGCCCTTGTTTTTATTTCTGGTGTTGGTTTTCTTTTGGTGTTATTTCCCGATTATATTTTACGAATATTTCTGGTGGACCCGATTACTCGAAATCTAGCGATAATGCCATTGCAATTCACAGGACTTTTTATAGGTTTGGATGCAGCCGGCTTAGTATTAATGAATGCTTTATTGGGTGCGGGCGATTCGAGGAGAGTAATGGCAATTTCTATTGTTAGCCAGTGGGTATTTTTTCTGCCTGCGGCCTATATTGCAGGACCTAAATTGGGACTTGGTCTTTTAAGTGTTTGGATTTTGCACGGCTTATATCGATTGCTACAGGCGGGCTTATTCTATAGGATTTGGCTGACAAAAACTTGGGCCTATATCAAACTGTAAGCCAAATTATCCACGATTAAACCAAGCTCTCATCAGATCGATCATAGGTTGAACATCATGAGCTCCGCCAGTTTCGCGAATACTATGCATGGCGAAAGTCGGTAAGCCTATATCCAAAGTTGGAATTCCGAGACGAGTAGAGCTGATTGGTCCTATTGTGCTACCACAACCAAGATCACTACGATTAACGAAACGTTGATAAGGTAATTCGTGCTTCTGAGCTAGAGCAATCAATTCAGCACAGCTAAGGTCGGTTGATGCATAGCGTTGATTATCATTAATTTTGATTGCAGGTCCTTTGTTAATTGATGGACCATGCTGAGGGTCGTGTTTTGCTTGGTAGTTCGGGTGGATAGCGTGTGCATTATCGGCACTCATTAGCAAAGATTGGTGAATCATTCGCTCAAAATCTTGAATGCCAGGGTAGAGTCTACGTAACACAGCTTCGAGGAAGGGACCTGCAGCACCACTGATTGATTGACTTCCGACTTCTTCATGATCATTGAATACAATGAGTGTGGGTTGTTTCGGACTGGCTTCTATAAAAGCTTTTAAGGCACAAAAACAGCTTAAGAGATTGTCGAGTCTGGCAGAGGCAATGAATTCG
>CAZYUV010000143.1:0-8350 GCA_964650625.1 uncultured bacterium | reverse complement strand
TTTATGGACTGACGAAAGGACAATTTAGCGCTACAGCTGATAAAGGAACAGTACTTAAAAAAGGTCAAATAAACCAAAATGAACCAATTGACATCTGTCAGCTTGCAATCACTATGGGTGCTACGTTTGTTGCACGGAGTTTCTCAGGTGACAGAAAACAACTAGCACCTTTAATTCAGGCTGCTGCAGCGCATCAGGGTACTGCTATTTTGGATGTTCTTTCTCCCTGTGTAACTTTTAATAACCATGAAGGCTCTACTAAGAGTCTCAAAAGTATCCGTGCTAATCTGGATCCAGTTCATGATCTTGATTTCACCCCGCCTGCTGAAAATATCGCCGTGGACTATGATCCCGGAACTGATGTAGAAGTGACCTTGCATGATGGATCGAGAATTGTACTAACCAAATTGCGAGAAAATTATGACCCGAGGCAACGGATGCAAGCACTTGTCGCACTTGATGAAGCAGTTCAACAGGATAAATTTCTCACTGGTTTAATTTATCTTGATCAGAGCACGCCGTCTTTCGCCGAACAAATGCAGCTACCGGATGTGGCACTCGCCTACTTACCTGAAGATGATATAAGACCTGATCCAAAAGCTCTGGATGATATCAATAATAGTTTCAGGGTCTGATTGATTTGTAGCAGCACTTGCTCACTTTTAACATAGTGCATAAAATGTGCTTAAGTAAAAGCTGGGAGATATTTGGAATGAAAGCAAAAACAATTAATAAGTTTCTTGAGAAATATCCTTATCATTTTGTTTTTAAAACTCAGAACATGAGACTACTTGACCGAGTTCACCAATTATCAATGCATGAACAGATAATAGAGGCATCTCCTAACGAATATCTCTTGTTTTTTGATGACGATAAAGCGATGAATGCTTGTCTGAAAAAACTTGAAATCATGCTTAAAGAACAAGACTCTTCACTCGCTTTTTTCTAGAGAAGAAAATGACATTATCAGAGAAATTACAAACTATTGAATCTATGTTCGATCAAGTGGATGAGGATTTGAGATTCTTCCTACAGGGCTTTAGAGAAGTACTGGTAGAGTTAGGAGAACATAGTCTATCTGAATTTTTAAGTGATGTTGAGCAGGATCGTATCAGTGATGGTATGGAACTCGATGAGCGCTCAATTCAAGCACTTTCCATGTTTTTTCAATTTCTAAATATGGTAGAAGAAAATACAGCGAACCATTTCCGCAGACTAGAGGAACAGCGACTCGATGGAAAAATTCCTGGCTATTGGAATCACAGGGTCCAACAGTGTCTTGAACTTGGCATCAGTCATAAAGAACTCTGTGATGGTCTTCACAAAGTGAATTTTGAACCAGTGCTTACAGCTCACCCCACGGAGGCTAAGCCCCCGCAGGTTCTCACCCATCATCGTGAACTTTATTTACTACTTCTTAAAATTAAAAGTCCGCGTTGGTCAACACAAGAAAAAGAAGCGATCCGTGATGAAATTCTACTTAGTCTTGAAAGGTTATGGAGAACAGGAGAAATTCTTTCTAAAAAACCGGAAGTGCTGCAAGAACTTGAAGGTATGCTGCACTATATCAAAACCGTTTTTCCCGCAACACTCCATCAGTTTGACATACGCCTCAAGCAGGCTTTACTAAAAAATAATGTCTCTTCAGATTTAGCCCATAACCCAGATAGTTATCCCCGATTTCAACTCGGAAATTGGGTGGGTGGAGATCGCGATGGACACCCATATGTAACTTCAGAAGTTACTGCAAAAACACTTCGAATGTTGCGCCATACCGCGTTGAGTATACTAAATACTGAATTCGAGCAAACTGCTCAGAAATTGAGCCTAACTCGACGTTATCATCCAGTACCTAAAGATTTACAGAATATGATTGATCATAATCTCAATCTTCTACCCGAAGCGGTTAGGGAGAATTTAAGCAGCCTGCATGACGAACCTTGGAAACAGGCTTTAATGAGTCTTGTAGCTAGACTACCAGTCAGTCAAAAATGTTCTGATTTTCAATATATGAAAACAACTGAGCTCGTCAAAGATCTCTTAATAATGAAAAATAGCCTGCTCAAAATCGGAGCTAACCGACTGGCTAATGAGGATCTCTTCAGACTGTTGAGACTGGTTGAAACCTTTGGTTTCCACGGAGCGGCTTTAGATATTCGTCAAAATTCTGCCTATCATGAAAAAGCCTTACAGCAATTGATTCACTGTGCTGGTATCGAGCTTGACTGGCTTAAATTGAATGAAGATGAACGTCTGCAATGGCTCAATAAAGAACTACAAAGTCCACGACCATTTACTCATTACAGCAATAGAGTGGGCACCGAAGCTGATAAGGTATTAAACTGCTATAGATCAATCGGACTTTTTATGGAACAATCTACACCCGATTGTATGGGAAGTTTGATCGTGAGCATGACTCGTTCTCTGTCTGATTTATTGACTGTATATTTGTTAGCCAGAGAATCAGGACTTGCTGTGGATGAAGGCAATGGCTTAGTTTGTCGTCTGCCGATAGTTCCCCTTTTTGAAACAGTAGAAGACCTAAAACATAGTCCTCAAATTCTGGGTGATTTTCTAGAACATCCCGTGACAGTACGCAGCCTTCAATATCAGCAAAATGCATTGAATTATGAACAAGCTCAACAACAGGTTATGATCGGCTATTCTGACAGCTGTAAAGATGGCGGTATATTGGCATCACAGTGGAATCTGCATCGTGCTCAAGAAAGTCTTCTAAAAGTCGGCTCCAAAAATGAAGTCCGTATACTATTTTTTCATGGACGTGGTGGCACAGTCAGTCGTGGTGCAGGCCCCATGGACCGATTCCTTGAAGCACTTCCTCATGGAAGTTTAGCGGGCAAATTTAGAATGACGGAACAGGGTGAAACAATCGCTCAAAAGTACGCTAATCTGTTAACAGCTACTGTCAATCTTGAAATCACCATGTCAGGTGTCGCTTACGCTAGCTTTAGAGATGCTAAAGGTCAGTCTCACCCCGCTTATCAAGACACCTTTGGATATCTTGCCGAGATTAGCCAGAATAAGTACCAAAGCCTGTTGAGTGACGTGGATTTTATCCCGTTTTTTAACCATGTGACTCCCATTGACGCGATAGAACTCTGTCAATTCGGATCCCGACCTTCGCGTCGCAAGGGTCGTCAAAGTCTTGAAGATTTGCGCGCTATTCCATGGGTATTTGCGTGGAATCAATCTAGATTTTACCTTCCAGGGTGGTACGGAGTGGGTACTGCCCTTAAAAGTTTGCAGGATCAAAAGCCTCAAGCTTTTGATGATTTATGTGACAAACTGTGCTCAATTCCTTTTTTAAACTACGTTTTACTAAACGTAGACACCAGTCTAGCTAGTGCCAATATCGATTTGATGCTCGAATACTCCAAACTTTGGCCAAACGAACAATCAAGAAAAAGATTAATGGACTTGGTAGTAGATGAGCTCAAACTTTGTAGAAATATGCTTGATCTAGTTCTAGGCGGGTCACTGGAAATCCGCCGACCAAAACTCACAAGAACGCTTCAAAAAAGGTCCGCTGCATTGCGTCAATTGCACCTTCAACAGATAAAACTACTTCGTAAGTTCAGGCACCAGTTGATGGCATTACCGGAACATGAAAAGGAAAGCTTGCTATTGCGTCTAATGCTAACAATCAATGCAATTGCAGGCGGGGAAAGAACTACCGGTTAATCACTCAGTTTAATCGCAAACCTGACTCGCAATCGAATAAATGAATATTTTCGGAGGGCATTTTAAGACCAATTGTGTCACCCATAGCGTATTTTTGTTTTCCCGGTACCCTGACCGTAAAAAGTTCTCCTTGGTCACCTAAGCGACCATAAAGTAAGCTATCTGCTCCCAGACTTTCGATCACTTTGATTTGAATAGCAAGTTGTCCTTCAGACTCGGGTACTACCTCAATATGTTCAGGGCGAATACCTAAAACACTTTTCTCCGGTAATGCTTCTACTAATGCGAGTGAGCCATAGATCGAGCCATCCGGCAATTTGAGCCCCGCTCCCTCTACTGTTTCCACAGACAGAAAATTCATCGCAGGAGACCCGATGAAACCTGCAACAAAACAAGTCGCTGGTCGTTCATAAACCTCTAAAGGCGTTCCTATCTGTTCAGGTAGGCCAGCATTCATTACCACAAGTCGATCCGCAAGGGTCATTGCTTCTACTTGATCGTGAGTAACATAAATAGAAGTGGTTCCTAGGCGACGCTGCAGTTCCTTGATCTCGAGACGCATTTGCACTCTCAATTTGGCATCAAGATTTGATAATGGCTCATCAAATAAAAATGCTTTTGGCTCTCTTACAATCGCACGACCCATGGCAACCCTTTGACGCTGGCCGCCAGATAATGCTGCAGGCTTGCGTTGTAAAAACTCGTGCAATTCCAATATCCTCGCCGCTTCTTGAACTCTTTTCTCGATTTCTGACTTACCCACTCCCTGATTTCGCAAACCATAAGCCATGTTGTCATAAACAGACATGTGAGGGTAAAGAGCATAATTCTGGAATACCATGGCGATATCTCGCTCTCCGGGTTCCAACTGATTCACCACACTATCGTCAATTTTAATCTGTCCCGATGTGATTGTCTCAAGACCTGCCACGGTTCGCAGCAAAGTAGATTTACCGCAACCAGAAGGGCCTACAATGACAATGAATTCACCATCTTGAATATTAAGATTCACCCCTTTAATAGCGTGAAATCCACCAGGGTAAATTTTTTGAATATCTTCGAAAACAACCGTAGACATAGAATCCTCTACTTTTCAGTCTCAACAAGCCCCTTAACAAATACTTTCTGCATTGCAACAACCACAATTACAGGGGGAAGCATAGCTAGAATGGAAGTCGCCATAATCAAATGCCATTGAGGATCGGCCTCAGCTGACATCACCATGCGCTGTATCGACATAACAATGGTGGCGTAGTTATCCTGAGAGGTAATCAATAACGGCCAGAGATATTGGTTCCATCCATAAATAAATAGAATTACAAATAAAGCTGCAATATTAGTTCGTGATAAAGGCAACAATACATCAAAGAAAAATTTCATTGGACCTGCACCATCGATTTTCGATGCCTCAATAAGCTCTTTCGGAATGGTCATAAAAAATTGACGAAACAAAAATGTAGCTGTAGCACTTGCTATCAAAGGTAGAGTTAAGCCTACATATGAATTTAGTAGGTCTAAGCGAGCCACCACCGCATAGGTCGGAACAATGCGTACTTCCACCGGTAACATAAGAGTCATAAATATGATCCAAAAGCACATCATTCTAAAAGGAAATTCAAAAAATACGATAGCGAAAGCAGCCAGTAGTGATATGGCGATTTTTCCAAAGGTAATACAGAAAGCCATTATGAAACTATTCTTCATCATGAGAGCCACGCTGACACCGCCGGCACTAGAAATGCCACTACTCAAAATCTCAGAATAATTTTTCCATAAATCGGGGCCAGGCCACATAGGTATAGGACTACTCAGAAGAGCCTCGGGTGGATGGGTAGAAGCTACAAAAGCAATCCAGATGGGTAGAGCAACAACAAGGACCCCTACAAGGAGCACTAAGTGAGAAAGAACATTTAACCAGGGACGATTTTCAACCATAAGTTAATACTCAACCTTGCGTTCCACATAACGGAATTGAATTATTGTAAAGAAACCTACGATTAAGAGTAGTATCACAGATTGAGCCGCACTGCTTCCATAATCCAAACCTACAAATCCATCATTGAAAACCTTATAAACCATGATTGATGTTGAACTAGCTGGGCCACCCGCTGTAGTTGCATGAACAATTCCAAATGTATCAAAAAATGCATACACCACATTTACTACCATTAGAAAAAAAGTTGTTGGTGAGAGTAGTGGAAATACGATATCCCAGAATCGCTTGAATGGAGAAGCTCCGTCTAATGCAGCAGCTTCTAATAATGAACGCGGAATAGACTGCAAACCGGCCAGAAAAAACAAAAAGTTATAAGATATCTGCTTCCATGCTGCCGCCAGTACAATCAGAATCATAGCATCATTTCCATTTAGCTGATGATTCCAGCCGTATCCAATATTTTGAAGAAAATAAGCTAGTATTCCAATACTGGGATTAAACATGAAATACCAAAGAATTCCAGCAATCGCTGGCGCTACAGCGTATGGCCAGATCAAAAACGTCTTATAAAAGGTCGAACCTTTGATTACTCGGTCAGCCATTACAGCTAAAAGTAGACTAAAACTCATTGAAGTTAAAGTTGTAGCTGCAGCAAAAATTCCGGTGATTTGCATTGAATAAAGGTAGTGCGAATCTTCAAATATATACTCAAAATTCTCAAACCAAACAAACTTACTAGCTGTACCAAAGGTGTTTTCCACCATTAAGCTCTGAAACAATGCCTCAGTTGCCGGCCAAATAAAAAAAATAAGCGTGATAATTAACTGGGGAGCTAATAATAAATAGGGTAATATCTTATTTTTATAAGCCACAGTCTGCCCACTCTGCATTAGAAATTCCTCCGCAGAAATTTTCTGATCAACTTGTTGCCTCGTTGGGTAGCATCAGTAAGCCCCTCCTCGACGGTCTTACTACCCGCCCAAATAGATTCCAACTCCTCGTTGATCACATCCCTAATCTGTACAAAGTTTCCAAGTCTTAAACCCTTACTATTTGCAGTAGGGATTCCACGTGTCATCTGTAAAATTGCTGTTTCGGTGCCCGGGTTCTGTTCATAAAATCCTTGGGATTTTGTGAATCGATAGGCCTCATGTGTGACCGGTAAATATCCGGTCTCACGGTGCCAGCGTGACTGGATACGTTGAGATGCAAGAAAACTAAAAAATTTAGCAACACCTTTATAATCTGATTCTGGATGCTCTCTTAATACCCATAGAGAGGCGCCCCCAATGATTGAATTTTTAGGCTTTTCAACCAAATCTTTCCAATATGGAAGAAAGCTTACACCAAAATTAAACTTAGTTACATTCGCTTTGACAGATGAATATGAGGCTGAGCTGTTGATATAAAAAATGCATTGCCCATTGTAAAATTTGGGAGCCGAATCTGAGCGACGTCCCCCAAATACAAATATCCTATCTTTCTGCCAATTAGCCAATTTACCAATATGTTTAACAAAGGCGGGATTATTCAACTCTAATTCTGCTTCGAGACCTTCGAAACCATTGGATAATGTAGCAAAAGGAACATCATGGACAGCTCCGTAATTTTCAAGTTGAGTCCACGATTGCCACCCAACCGTGACACCACATGAGTAGTCTTTTTTTAATCCCGCCCGAGATATTTTTTCAAGCTCATCCCAAGTGGCAGGAGGTTTATCGAAACCTGCTTTCTTAAGTGCCTCACGATTGTAATACAATACAGGAGTGGAACTGTTAAAGGGCATTGAGTACATATTACCAGCTGGATCAGTGTAGTAACCAGTTACAGCAGCCAAAAAATCTTCCGCTTTAAAGGACGCGCCTGTATCATTCATTAGTCTGTATACAGGATAAACTGCTTTTTTTGCTGCCATCATTGTAGCTGTACCCACCTCAAAAACCTGCACAATATGAGGATGCTTGCGAGCCCTAAATGCTGCTACCGCAGCCGTCATCGTTTCCGTATAATTTCCTTTGTATACTGGATCAATACGATAATCGGCTTGTGACTGATTAAACTCTCGGGCGATAGTGTTTACTTTTTCATTTAAAGAGCCGCCCATGGCGTGCCACCATACGATGTTCTGCCTGGCAGAGATCACTGCTTGAACGCACAAAAATAGGCACACGAATATGCTGCAATGATCTCTTTTATTAATAAACTGCATAGAGATAGTCCAATGAACCAAACGTATCGTACCAGACCTGACACCAAAGTAATAGCTTACTAAGTACATAACAAATTTATGCAGAATTTAAAGTCTACTTTGCCAGAATCAAGATATTTTGAGACAATTTTGTGTATGTGCAGCCTTGAACCCATAACTGAAGCCATTGAGCGCTATGAGAAAATTGATCTAAAATGTCGCGAACAATCACTCAAATTAGCTACCCAATTTCGTAAGAAAAATGGATTCGAAAAATCTCCTGTAGATGAATTTTTTGCGGCTAAACTAAGAGAATTCATGCTCTATTTGCATTACGACGCCATCCAAAGGGCCCAGATTAAGAAAAAAAAAGCCGATCCTATTACAAAGCAACTGCTAAAAGAACTTTCCACAGGTTGCTGGACAGACTCTACGAAAAATCATCCTTTCGATTATTTCAAAGGTAAGGATTCAATGATCAGTTTTGAACCTTTCCGTCACAGATGGAGTTTGGAAGCCTCCTT
>CAZYUV010000142.1:0-8360 GCA_964650625.1 uncultured bacterium | reverse complement strand
AATGGTTCGACTCCCAGTGACTTTAGGTCTTCCAAACGACTAAGTCGTTGAATATATTCGTCAGACTGCCTGACTTCTTCTTCGATTTGTGTGGTCTGCCCGTCCATTTTGCGATCTCCTTTGCAAGGCCGATCATTCTAAGTGATTGCCTTGATTTCCTCAATAATGGAAAGACAGCTTATTCAATGATTTCTAGCGCTGACCCAGAGCCTTATAGTTTTCGAGAGCAGATTTCGCTTCATTTCCGGTGGAATTTACTCGTATTGCACCGATCAATTTGTTGTAAGCATCTCGACAATCAGCATCCAAAGCTGAATTGCAATTAGGTTTGGCAGGGACGCCGTATTGTGAAGAGGCGGTTTCAGCCTGGCGAATACGATATTGCATTCTGGCGTTGCGTTGATTCCAGACCTCATAGAGTGTATCCGTATGAACATTATCAGTTACGGTTTTATTCATGCTGTAAAGCTCTTTGTATAATTCCAATTCGATTTTTAATCGACTTCGAACGGAGCGATTCCACCAATTAGTTTTTTGGTATGACTGAATAGTTCGGTTATGTTCAAATCGAATTTTTTCCATATTATCCAGTAGAGTTTGCGCAATGAGTTGTTGATTGTGTATCTCGCTAGTTTGCCTCAAGGCGAATATTAGCCTACTTTCAAGCGATTTTACTAAAGACTGTTGAAAACTCATGCGGCGCTGAATTTCTTGTGGCCAAGCCCCGCGGTACCAATCAACATGGGCCATGTCAAGCCGTAATTGCGCATATGTATTTAGGCTACTTTGATAGTCATTGAAGAGGTTTAACAAGTTTTGATCATTGCTCCCGTTTTGCACAGTAGCCACATCAACTGGTGGTGGCGAAGGGTCGCCCGGATTAACTTCTATTTCTCCACCCATCGGTTTGTTAAATTGATTAATACTGGCTTTACCCAGAATTTGCTGCATTGCGGCTCCATCTTCGGGGTACTTGCTCAAATACTTTCTGAGTACAGCGTTAAAATCATGGGCACGCGATAGTCTCATTGATTCCATAAGTTTTTGATATCCGTTATTGATACTAGGATGTTTCGAGATATGAAGCATTACAGTGGCAACCCAGCCTTCCGTTTTGAAGAGCTGTTCGGTTGTTTTGGGCTGTCCATTATCCTGATACGCATAGGCGTTCATCGTGAGACTGTCAGCAGGGTCTTCTGCAATTGTATGTCGTCCGGTGAATTCGGCTCCTACAAATTCGGCCCAACCTTCTATGAGAGCTAGCTGTTCGTCGGTCACTAAATCACCATAATGTGGGCGTCCGAGCCACGGTGTATCAGGCATATCTGATTTACCATAAAGTTTTCGCATGATTCCATGTCCGATTTCATGGACTAAAGTTTGTTCCACTAGGGTCTGGTCCCGTGATTGCCACATGCTGTCGTTGAGATCTAGAACTACTCGAGGCTCATCATATGTATGGACTCTCCCGTTGGCGTCTTGTACCGAAAAAGTGCCTTTCCAATCATTGTATGTACCAGTTTGGTTTCCAATTTCAACGAACACGGGACTTGGCTTTTGTATATTGTGATAGCCAGGGGGGGTATTTAATGCATTATTATTAGAGTCAACTTGCTGGTGAGATTCTATGACTTTCTGAACGCCCTCATCCCTCCAAAACCTATCGTAGATTTGATTCGCCCGTTGATCTTGAGAGGTGGCCATTCTGTACATTGGATTACCAGAGGAGTCAGTTCCTGATTTGATCAGGAATACCATCTTGTCGTTTGCAAGAGTTTGGGCAGCGATTCCTGCTACTAAAAAATTAAATAAGGATAGTATTACCAACAATCGTACATAAACACTGAACTGGGACATCTAAACCTCCGTCTAAACCTATACGTAGACATGTACATAAATGTTGCGTTGTTCAAATATCTAACTTTATTTTAAGCTGTTCTGAGGTAATTTCTACAATTTCGTCCGGATCAAAGGGTTTGGTAAGATATAAATCAGCTCCTACCTCCTGTCCTTTGATTCTATCCATTTCTTGGCCTTTAGCTGTCAATAGAACAATGTAAATGTCCGCGGTATTGGGATTTGATTTGACACGAGTGCATACATCGAAACCGTTTACCAATGGCATCATCACATCCAGAAACATCAAATCGGGCTTTTCTTCTCTAATGCTGTCGAGTGCCAATTGACCATTTTCTACGGATTCGATTCTTACTGAGTGGTCCTCAAAGTCTTCTAGAGTCTGCTCAAGCAAAAACCTCAAGTGAGGTTCATCATCCACTATTAATACTTTTTTTGTCATGGTTGGCTCCTCCGATTTAGTCAGTGTTTCGATCAATTAGCCGTTTACCAAATAGTTCATTTATAGTGTTGGTTATATCTACTAGAGTAGATAGTCCTCTTATAGGAGCGTTGTCAATACGCTTTGCGATGTGACTTTCATGAACGGTGGCAACTATTGGTAAATGCTCTAGGCCGGGCTTGTCTCGGAAATCTAGAAAAAATTGATTAGGTGTGGAATCTGTTTCTCTAAAATCTACAAATATGATTGAGGGCGGTTCTTGTAAAGTTGCTTTTTTCAGTTGTGCTTCTGTGTCAAAATGCTCCAATCTTAAGCCCATATTCCTCAATTCAGTTTCATAGTGCCGACGAACAGGTTTGTGATATCCGTAAAAATAAGCCGAAGCCTTTATTAATTGAAAGTCTTGATCACGGTAAACCTCTGTAAGACGATTAAGAATTTTATCCGAATTTGCTGGGGTTGTAATATAGGAGCTTGCTCCCAAAAACATTTGGCCAATTCTATTTATAACAATCGATAGCAGCACTATGGGAATTGAGTTGGTTTGTTTATCAGCCTTTAGATAATGCGGTGTGTCAAATCCATCCACTTCATACATCATAATATCGATTAGAATGGCGCTGACGGGATATTCGCGCGCTAAATCATATGTTTCTTTGCCATTTGTGGCCTGAATTGTTCGGTAACCTTGTTCTTCCAGCCCTCGTTGAAGTAGGTTTCTTACTTCCTGATCTTCATCTGCTATCAATATCAAATACTCAGATTTTTCCATACGTTCTAATTTATTTTGCAGTTGAAAGGTAACTTCTTTTACGTTTTCGTTTACTGGATTTTCAGGAGAAAATGGCAATGCAAAATAAAATGTAGACCCTTTGCCAGGTCTGGAGTCTGCCCATATTTGGCCCTTGTGATGCTCTATGATTTCTTTACAGATTGGTAGACCAAGCCCAGTGCCTTGAGGTTTTTCTGTTAAGGTATCTCCAGCTTGCTGGAATTTGTCAAAAATTCGGACTAAATCCTGTTCGGCAATTCCTGAGCCAGAATCTTTTACAAAACATTGTATGTAATCGTCTTTGACCTGAACGCTACATACTATTACCCCTTCTTTGGTGAATTTAATTGCATTCGATAGCAGGTTAGTAATTACTTGAAAAATCCGATCTTCATCTCCCATGATGTTCGCAGAGGATTCAATGTCGTTGCGTAGTACGATTTCGATATCGTCATTAGTTGTGATGCCAGCCATGCTTTTGATTGCTCGATCAAATAGTTCCCATACATCCACGGATTTAATATTCCAATTCATTTTACCGGATTCAATTTTGGCTAAATCAAGCACATCATTAATTAACCTGGCTAGACGATTACTCTCTTCTGTGATGATACCCAAATTTGTCTGAATGGTTTTTTGAGCCTTCTTTGCTTTATTCTCTTCAGTGTGAAGATTTGGAATTATATTTCGTTTGAATTGTTTTTGGATGATCTTGGCGAAGCCTAGTATAGATGTTAGAGGTGTTCTTAATTCATGCGAAACGGTTGATAGGAACGTAGATTTTAGCTTATCAATTTGTTGCAATTCTAGGTATGCTGTTCTTAATTCTGCAGTTCGTTCTTCAACTATATATTCAAGTTCTTTATTCAATTTCCATAAGTTCGAGCGGGATTCTTGAAGGCTAATAGCCATTGAGTTGAAGTTATCGGCTAGTAAGCCGATTTCATCGTTGCTGTGGATTTTAACCCTTTCATCCAAATAACCAGATGCAAGTCGAGAAGCAATACGAGTCATTTCTGTTAAAGGTTTTACAAGTATTTTGCCATACCAAAACGCTAAAAGAATTGTGAATATAGCGATAAAAAATGAGATGTATAACACTCCATAATAGGTTTCCTTGATACTCTCTTCCATTTTCCGAAAAGAAATCCCAATTCGGATTAGTCCTAAGTTTTTAGGTATCATAATTCTGCTTCTTGCCTCTATGGGATCTGCATAGCGATCATCTGTATAGATGTCAGAATCCATAATTGGCATTACGAAGTCATAGACTACTTCACCTGTGGGAATTGTAATTTTTCTAACTGTTTTGCGATCCAGTGATTCTAAGAAATTTTGGGTATATTCATCGTCTACAATTTGACCTACTTTAGACGGGTTATTATGCCCGAGGATCACCGCTCGTTCATTGACCACCATAACGTGGACCACATCTTCTTTAGAGATTTCATGTTCTACTAAACTAGCGAGAAATGTTTTATCTCTGGTGGTAAGAGAGTATTTTGCATTTTGAGCGAAGTTAGTGATGGTGCTCATGCCTCTCAAATGGATTTGACGTAGCAGTTCTTCTTCTACTTTGTTTAGAAGGAAAAGACTAAGAGTGATGCATACCAAGAGAATCAATAGAGACGTGAATATAGCGAACTTATATTTTAGGCTTAGCGCAACGCTATTTGGAGTAGCCTGGTACGATTGCATTGAGATTCTCTTTGAAGATGGTGTAAAGGTCTGGATCTATTTTTTTTTCTGAAACTTCCAGTTCAAGAATTTTAAGAGCTTCCTCAGGACTCAAAGCAGGTTTATAAGGTCTTTTCGCGTCAACAAGGGCTTCGTAGATATCGGCGATACACATTATTTGACTTTGAAGCAAGATCTGATCGCCCTTGAGTCCCCCAGGATAACCTGATCCGTCCAATTTCTCATGATGTTCTGCGGCAATTTTAGATAAATTTTTTAACTCTTTTGGGAACTTTATCTTGTCTAAAATTTTACGCGTTCCCGCTGGATGCTTGCGCATTTCCTGTATTTCTGACCAAGTTAAATTACCATGTTTAACGCTTAAATGAGCGTACTCTTTGTCTGTTAGGAGCTTATGGTTGGATCCATCAGGTCGTGTATAATTAAAATTAAGCATTTCAGTTAGGTTCTGGGCATCCTCATCTTCCAAATTGTACGCCTCATTACTTTTGATGACGCTTTTTTTATAGCGACTGAGATCGATGTTTTGCAGTAGTTCGACGTAATCCATTCGAGTAAGTATGGCCTCGATTGAACCTGGATGAAGTTTATCTTTTTTCTTCAAAACATCTTCTCGAACTCCGATTTTTCCAATATCGTGCAGAAGCCCTGCATATTTAATTTCTCTTAGTTCTGCAGAGCTGAAATAAAAGTCTTTAAATTTACCCGAATGAGTTGCGTTAATTTGTTTTGCAAATCTTTCACAAATAAGAGCAATGCGAGCTGAATGACCGGAAGTTGTTGTATCCCTCTCATCTATTGCTGCGATTAGTCCGCGAACAACGCCATCGAAGACTCTTTCGATTTCTTCGAAAAGAATCGAATTTTCTATGGAGAAAGCAGCTTGCGTGCTTAAGGAAACGGCAAGTTTGAGATCTCCACTCTGGAATTCTCGACGCATTGGGTTTAATAGTAACAATCCGCCCATTTTGCGGCTTCCAATTTTCAAAGGAACAAACATCCAGCACTTTGGTAAACTTTCAAATTGAGATACGTTTTCTGGTAGAGAATCAAGGAAGATATCAGCAATTTCATGCTCTTCGATCAGAATTTTTACTAAGTTTTGCTCATCCTCATACTGCATGACGCTTTCCATGAGCTGTAGTTTACAGCCTAGTCTTTGGTATTTTTCCTTGCGTACAAGCCAAAGAGATGCCTGTTTACACGGCAGTACTTTCCAAATCTCGTCTAGAATTGAGTTGGCCACATCATCTAAATACCGAGTGGAACGGATTGACTCAGACATTTGAAATAAAGAATTAATTTCTTTATAGCGATCCAGAGTCTCGCTAGCCAGTAGTGACTTTTGCAAATTGGAGTTTAGTGTGAATTTGACTAACTCCAAAGCTGCTTTAGGATTTTTGTCTACGTCAAGTTCTATTGAAACGAGATGGTCTACTAACTGTACGGAGTAAGATTGATTTGATTCTCCTAATTTACCCCAACTATAAAAGCAGTGTCCGTTAACTGATATGGATAATCCATTTAGAGTCAAGGAGTCAGTTATACCAGTATTGGATAGCAGCCGTTCTATCGTTTTTTTATCGAATAGCTTACGATAATTTGTTCTATCGGAAACGTTCATCTTTGACAGTATATCTTAAAGGGACCTAGGAGCCCAGTGAATCTAGAAGATTACGCTGACTTGACCCGAGATCATATCGAAATCCTTTAGGTTATTGGGAAGGTCATAGTCTGTTGATTGATAAGTAATTTTTGCCAAAGTTGATTCGTTTATAAAATTACCCAATCCCACCTCAATGCGGGTAACGTCATCGTCCCATTTTTGAGCGGTTCCCACAGTTAGTGGTAAGTAAACATCTTCTTCAAAGTTTAATGTATCAAGTCGTGCTGCTCCGAAAAGACTTTTTGAAAAGTTGTATTTTCCTTGAATATAGAATGAGGTTGCACTCAGTTCAGACTCTGCAGGGTTGTTAGGAACTTCAAACATAGATGCCATGTATTCTGTATTAACTTGGTATCGATCTCTTTCCCAATTCCAATGAAGCCCAAAAATTGTTTGCAGATAACCACTTGTTTCCAATTGATTTTCATTCAACGCAGCACCAAATCTTGTGTCTCTTAGAAGGGCATTGTTAGCATCTAATTTACCTAGTGAATTTAGGTAGCTTCCCGCCGAATAGCTAAAACCGAAGCTTGTTGCATGGTCGGCTATCCAGTTCATTTTTAGTGCCGCGGTTAATCCACCATTGGTGTTGACATCTTTTGCATTGCTGCTTGGATTATTCGTTAGAGATAATGCATAACTTAGTTTTGTTCCTCTAATTGGAGCGAAAAATTTAACTCCAGTACCCACCTGTTGTTTTCCAGCGAGGCTTATGCTGCGAACGTCAGAATTTGTGGACAGGTTAAAATCAGGAGTCACCCAGCCAGCATCGAGATCCAGATTGACCATATGACTATAAGCTAGCGGGGCATCGAAAAGAGGGTTGTCTATAGGCAATCTGCGATTTACATAGGAACCAAATACCGAATTAAATCGTCCAAATTGGATATTGGTACGCCATTTTTTAATATTGGTTACGGTTACCGCTGCAGTCCTAATATATAGATCAGTATTTTCCGCCGTATTGTTGAATAGGTCCGACTGTAATTCTCCTGTAAAATACATGTCGTCACTTATATCTGCATCCAAAAATAATGTGACTCGTCCAACGGTAAATGTACTTGAGTCATCATGATTGTAGGTAGCATCATAATTGGATCCAGGTTGCCCATCTTTGACTTGAAAATCAAATAGGCCTGCCATTCTAGGTTGAGCTTCAAGAGTTTGAATGGGTAGGCAGAGGGCGAAGGCACCAAATAATATTTTAAGTAGTCTCGAGTGAATATTTTTTACTTCCATGTGATTTCCTTTCCTGTACCAACTCTAACGGGTAAGAGCTTCCGGCAATCCCATAGTTGATAGATTGAAGTCGATCGTTATAGTTTCACCAAAATTCACCTCAACTTCTTTTGTTACAGATGGTAACTCAGGATGCCAGGCCGTTAGGTGGTAAATGCCAGGGCGAATATTACGCATCGAGTAATATCCGTCAGGTCTTGATTTCGTAAAATAAGGGTGGTCAAGGACCAAGATTTCACCTTGCATATTTTTGTATATGGAACTATTTAGAGTTACGCCTCCCGATTTTTTGAATGTAACGAAGGCATGTTTATTTTTGAAAAACTTGGTCTGGAATGGTTTAGCTACGCTGTAACTGTAAACGTCGTGAACGACGGGGTCTTTGTTAACGAACTCAATTGTACTTCCTACCATTACTGGTATAGTTCTCGGGTGGAATCTAGCGCCTTCAATATGGATTTGAATAGGTTCTTGTTCAGGGATTTCCTTACGCTTATACCGATCAGGTATCTTTGAGAGATAGATAATCGTTTCGCTGGGGTCATCATAATTTTTTAACTGAGCATGCTCAAATTTACGCTGTATCCGCCAATTTAAGAATCTTAAATCTGTACGAAAAGTATTGTTAACGTACGGGTTACGCTCTGGAAAACTGCCTTTCTTTCGAAGTCTGACTTTCCCTCGTA
>CAZYUV010000141.1:0-8417 GCA_964650625.1 uncultured bacterium | reverse complement strand
AGGATAAACCATCCATCAACCGCACAGGTGTAACTCTAATACTTCCGGACTTAAACGATCCCTGGCATTGGTGTTATCCAGCTGGTACATATGTTCTCAACGGATGCGGCGATTTCAACGGCTATCCCTGGATTGAGGAGACAGGTTCACTGCAGGGACCTATAGCATTAACATCCACAGCAAGTCTGGGGTTGGTACGGGATGCTATTTATCAACTAGCCATTCAAAAAAATATCCAGGATTATCACTACATGCCAGTAGTTCTGGAAACAGATGACAGTTGGCTAAGTGATGACAGTTGTCCCAGTCTGAGTGGTATGGAAGTTATCAGAGCCATGGAAACTGCCACTACTAACGCTTCTGATCAAGGTAATGTAGGTGGCGGAACAGGTATGATCTGCCATGAGTTCAAAGGTGGTATTGGTACCGCATCAAAACAGATTACAATTGCTGGTGAACGATTCACAGTAGGAGGAATCGTACAGGCTAATTACGGAAATCGAAAAGATTTACGTATTAATGGATTTCCGATTGGAAGCAAAATCTCTTACGATATAACCCCATCACCATGGGATAAACCCAGATCAAAAGGATCTATTTTGGTGATCATTGCCAGTGATATTCCATTATTACCCATACAGTGTTCTCGATTAGCCAAGAGAGCTTCATTAGGACTTGGTACACTGGGATGCTATGGCCATCATGACTCCGGTGATCTGATTCTATGTTTCAGTACATCCAATCGATTTCCAAGGCGAAAATTAGGTCAGTTTAAAGTCGTGGACTCCGCCATGCTCGACTCAGTTTTTGAGGCTGTCGCAGAATTAGTACACGATGCTGTGTGGAACGCCCTACTGAACGCCCGCGACTGCCTAGGTTTTAAAGGTCACAAAGCAATCGCCATAGACCATGATGTTTTTACTAAAGAAATCCAAGCTTATACTTAATTGAACAGGTTCATAAAATGTTGAACTCGTCCCTCAGCCATTTTTGCACCACGCTCCCAAAATGAAAGTTGTTCACAGTTTTCTTCCAATTCAACCGCTATAAGATCTTCACAATTTAATTTGCCTGTACCGCGTAAAAATCTTGTGTAGCGTGCATGAAAGCCTTCGGGCTTGCGCAAATATTCATCAAATAGTACCTGCGCGAGTAAATAACCAAAGGTGTAGGGGTAATTGTAAAAATATGCCAAATTAAAATGCAATTTAGAAGCCCAAAAATACTGCATCGGTTGTGACAGGCCATCCGAACCATACCAATCCATGCAAACTTCACTCATTAAGGCACAAAGGTCTTCAGCCTCAAGATGCTCTTCGCCGCGTTCGTACAATTTCTTCTCAAAGTTGAAACGCATAGGAATGTTAAGCATGTAAGTAAGAACACTTTGTCCATCCTGCCACGCTGAAAGACGCCGTACCAATTCGTCGGGATGGTTTTGTAGATATCTACCAAGACTTAACTCACCAAAAATACTGGCCGTTTCAGCAAGAGTCAGCGGATAATGCTGATGCTCTTGAGGTTGATCGCGTAAGCACCAAAAATGATACGCATGACCTACTTCGTGAGCTAACATTCGTAATGATTTCATAGTACCCATATAGGTTCCGAAAACGCGAGGTTCCATGGGGTCTTGAAAATGGAAAGCAAAAGCGGAAGGTCTCCTAGAGTCTCCCTTGCGCACATCAATCCATCGTTTTTCGACCATAATTCGAACAAAATCACCCATTTCAGGATTAATTTCTCGATAAGCACCCTCGATAAGGTCCATAGCTTCTTCGTAACTGAATTCAATGGGCTCCTCAAGAGGAGCCTGTGCTAATAAGTCCCAAGGGTCTAGTCGGTCCTTCTTAAAATATTTAGCCATTCTCTTAAGAATGGGTTGAAGTTTAGGTCGAAAATTTTCCACACTCAAGTTCATAGCATCTAAAGTATTGCGTGTGAGTCTTCCCATTTGTAAAGGTTCATCTAAAAAATGCATAGGACGATTTGATGAACGCTGCTTCTGCTCACTTAAACGCCAGCGAACCTGACTAGTTAGAATACGAGCATAACTATGCCTGTGGGTATTATAGTTATGATCAAGACCTAAATAAGCTATTTGGCGTTTTGAGGCCTCAGGATTTTCAAGTAACCCCATTGCTTGAGCTACTGATGTACTCTCACCATCCAATTCAACTGAGACTTTTGAACTCAAATCTTCATAAAGACTCTGCCAACCGCGCAATCCAGCAGGGGCCATAGAAGAAAGCAGATTTTCCTGCTCTAAAGGCAATTGAAACGGTCTAAAGTTTCGAGAAATCCTTAGTAAAAACTCTTTATCTTTGAATTCATCTGGCTCAAGGAATCTCTGGAGGAAAATATCACTAATACGATCCATACATATAGTAAATGGATTACAAGATTTGATTAATTGCACACTCAATTTTTGCAAATCAAGCTGCAGATTAAGAGCCGATTTATTCTTACTGTCTACACTGGTCTCAGCAAGTGCAAGAGCTTGGAGATTAGACATTGGAGAGAAAGTTTGCTTGATGAGTCGAGCTGATTCCCACAACGTCTCAAGAAGCTTACTATCCTCAACGAGTTCAGATTTCAACTGGTGCTGAAGAATCTCGCTCAGGGGTTTCAGCTGTTCTATAACTAGATTGATACCTGCAAATTCTTGTCCGATTCGTTCGTCTTCCAAGGAACTATAAATGTGACCATGATCCCAAACTCCGACTTCCACTTGTGTGTCCATAACATCCTCCAATTCGACTGTTATACCAGCGTTTGTCCTCGTACACAAGTAGCAGTTTGATTCAATTAAAGTCTCTCATGATGAAGTTACTAAAATGGCTTATATCAAAATGTTTAATTATCATGGATGCTTTGCCGTGACATGGGGGAGTATCTATGTTAAGAAAAGCTATATAAAACTATGAACTGGATAAGCCCCGTAAACTCATCTTTCTGGCCCGATTCCTATGATCGAATCCTTCCCTGGATGCAATATCTTGATTCAGATTGCATGCAAACATACGAATGGCTTCTGCTAGCAGCAACTCGCTGCAAAAATTCGCACCCTTCTAATAAATTATCCGAAAAATATCTCAGCCAAATTCCCTTGCAAGTATTCCTACCAGCGACAGCCTATGTGGAACTGCCCAGTATTTTAGGCTCATATCTTCAAGGAAATCATGCGCTAGAGGAAAGTATAAAGCAGCACTTCATACAATTGACACAAACCTCGAGTAATCCATTAACCCCATTGCAGAGAGGTGAGCTAATTTCCTACCAATTTATAAGTGGAAGATTTGAGAACTGTTTCGATCTATTTGCAGGCCTAGATTCCGAAGATTTTTTTGACGCCTGGGAGCAATTTGAGATCCTATTACATCTACTTGGCTATTCAGACAAAAATCATTTCGAGCTACCTCTATTTGATAGTCTCCTCAAAAAAATAGATAAAGAGACTTCAATGCTTCTTACCTTGGGCTGGAAGACTCCAAATCAAGAAGACCTTATCTCTATGACTGAGCATAGTTGGACAAATCTGATGGCTGAAAGAATTTGGACAGGCCGACAACTTTATGGTGTAAATCTGCACCATCTGGATCTCAATCTACTGCTTGAGAAAATGAATGAAGAAATGGAAACTGTGGAGGATTTGACTGCCATTATTATGCTGCAATTAGCATCGAAAATTTCAATTAAAAACAGTTTCAATAAGTTAAGAGAGCTATTAAACAGTCGTTGGGAAAAAGGACAGGACCGATGGCTGGTGAAATTATTGAGAGCGCTTGTACTAGCTGGAAGATATGATTTATCAGATGAAATCTTTCCCAAAATTGTACAGACGGAATTTAAGATCATAGCTTTATTACTGCTGTATAAAGACCATCAGTTTTTGGGATGCTCTCAAAGATTTCCAGATCCCAAAAAAACGAGTCATTATCTCGAAACTCAAAAAAAACTTAATCATGCAATTGCTAAGGCGCAGCGACTAAAAGGCAAGGTTGAATTTCTCGAGAAGGGTTTGAAGTTTGGTTTTAAGGTAATCCTAGTTCTTATTTTAGTTCTACTACTCAATTTTTTTGGAGTTTTATAATTAAACTTGACAGGGTTAGTGATCACTAACATAATGATCGAATGCCTAGAAAAAGTACTGCCCAAAGACAAATTGATATCGTGACAGAAGCAACCAGAATGTTGGCCGCCAACGGATATCATAGTGTCACCACTAAAGCACTTAGCAAAAAACTGGGAATTGCGGAAATGATACTGTACCGATGTTTCAAAAACAAAGACGCTATTGTACTCGCATGCATAATAGAAACTGGTAAAGTGCAGATTTTTCACTGGCAAGAAGTAGTTAAATCAGAAACAGACCCTCTAGAAGCTCTCATACGAATTGCAGCTGATTTTAGCTATAACCCAAGTGCCGAAAGTACCGGATTTCAACTTTTGCAACGCTTGTGTGCGGAACAGCTTGAATCGGAACTAAGCGCAGCCATTGCTTCGATTTACAAACAATTTAGCAATTTTCTGGAGGAACATTTGAATCGTATGATTGATTATTACCAACTAGGCATACATGATCCACAGAAAATCCGGCATTTGGCATGGGTCCTAGTACAATGGGGCAGTGGTCTTGGCCAAATACAGCTTCTACCTATTGAAGAGGCCCATCATGAAGATTTCAAAACCCAGCAAGTTGATCTAGCAATGAATTTTATTAAAGGTCATTTATGGTGTACTCAATAATAATGATGTGCTACTCTCGAATCCTATCAAACAAACTTATCATGAGATCTAAAAACAAGAGGCAGTAATGAAGATTGCCATGTCGTTTCCCTGCTTGATCACATCCGTATTCCTGCTTTCTTTTGGCTTAGGTTACATCAAATTTTTCGGTGTAGGTTACATCACTGAAACTATGTATACCCCTCAAGATAAGGGTTGGATTCTACAGGTCGTTGGTTCGTTACTTACTTTGGGACCCACTGTAATTTACTTCGTAGCAGGTCCTGTCGCGGCTGCTTTTCCTAAATACAAAGTGATGACTATCACCGCTTTGCTAACAGCCATTATGCTATTGTTTGGCTATCTAACCAACTTTGTCGGTTCAATCTGGATTTACATTGTTCTAACTGGTCTTATCACAGGGTTCTTCAATTCTACGAAAATGGCAGCAGTGCCGCTACAAGCAGTCGAATCCGGTCGCACCACAACAATGGTTAATGGCGTACTCACTATTATTTTCACAGTAGCAATGCTTATGGGAATCCCCGTGGGTATGTATATGTGGGAAACCTATCCTCAAAATGGAATATGGATAGCAATCGGGGTCTTTGCTGGAGCAGGTATTTTATCAATCGGTAATCGCTATAAAATTGAAAATCTGAGTCCTTTCATCCAGCGCAGTCGATTAATATTTTCAGACACATTTTTAATTGTTCGTAACTACTGGCCATTTCTCCTTTCTGGTCCTGTTTATTGGGGTGTTGCTGGAGCAGTGAGTTTATCTATTACTGGCTTTGTAGAGGAGGTTAAATTAGGTGGTGCAACCATGTGTAGTCTTATGTCACTGTGGGCTGCAGTAGGTATCATCACAGGAAACGTAGCCTCCAACTGGATGGTTCATATCAAATACAGGATCGCATCCATATGCGGTGTATTGCTTATAATTTTAATTATTGCTTACCCATATTTAATCTTATGGATGGAACCCTCACAAGTAATTGCCGAAAATGCCAATCTCTACTGGTTTGCATCCGCCATGTTTATACTAATAGGAACAGTCTTTGGTGTGGGAACCAACCTTGTGGACTCAGCTTACCTTGAATCTGTTGCTAAGGATCAAATGGAGGGCCAAGGGGCAGCTCTACAGAGTGCTCTCGTGTCTTTATTCAACTTCGCCATTAGTGGAGCGATTGGCTTTACCATGTATAAAAACTATTTAACCAGCCTTAACCAATTTGTTGTTCTAGCCATCCTAACGGGACTCGCAACAGTTGCTGTTTTCGTGCTTTGGAAAAAGGAAAATCCATGAAGCATTTCTTATGTTGCCTGCTAGCTTTTTTCGTGCGCTGCTTACTTGCATTACGCTATCGAATCAAAATTACTGGATATGATGAGCTTCCAAATCGAGAGGGAGTTCTTTTCCTACCAAATCACCCAGGAGAAATCGATCCCGTAATTGTAGCTTCACTAGTTTACTCAAGATTTCCAGTACGACCACTGATCACTGAGCCTATGTACAACTTACCCATACTGAATTCAGTAATGAAATGGATTAATGCGATTCCCGTTCCAGATATGGAGCAAGGCTTCAGTCCTTACAAAATTCGTCGTATGGAAAAAGTACTAGCAAGCACGATTAATGGCTTGAAAAGCGGCGACAATGTTCTGCTGTATCCTTCCGGCGGTCTCCAACGCAGTGGTCTAGAAAAAATAAAGGGAGCCTCCGCGGTCTCCAATATATTGGAAAAGTATCCGGATGTAACGATTATATTAGTAAGAACACGAGGACTATGGGGTAGTTCTTTCTCCACAGCTCTAACTCGTGGAATCACTCCCGACGTGGCAACGGTAATTATCAAGGCTATTAAAATTCTTCTAAGAAATTTAATATTTTTTGCGCCACGAAGAGAAGTGACTATTGAGATAACAGAAACGCCGGCTGACTTCCCCAGAACAGCGGAAAAAATGGAGCTCAATTCTTGGCTGGAGAATTGGTATAACGAGCCCGGAGAAGAGCCATTGAGTCTCAAATCCTATTCTTTTTATAGAACGGACCTACCCGATGTTGAAGCTTTTGGAGCCGAAGTTGAAGTTGACCTTTCGGATATACCACAGGAAGTACAGCAAAAAGTCCTATCTGAATTTGCTCGCATGGTGGATCGTTCAGCAGACGAAATTAAAGACTCCGATTTACTCACCGAAGATTTAGGATTGGATAGTCTTGATTTATCTGATGTGTTGGTATGGCTGGACGAAATTTTCGATGTGCAGGATGTTGAAATTACCGAACTCGTATCCGTTGGTAAAGTTATGGAAATCGCAGCGGGACGTTCGGGAATGAACGAGGGTGAGATCAATCGAGCTCCAAAGGGATGGGTAGAATTAGAAAGACCCAGTGTAAAAAAACCACAAGGTAAAACTCTTCAAGAAGCTATTCTTAGAAATGCTGATCGAATGGGATCTGCGGTAGCTTGTGGAGATGAGAATAGGGGGGTCTTAACCTACAAGAAAGTTAAAATTGGCGCTCTCGTCTTAGCACAGGTAATTTCGAAAATGCCAGGTGATAAGGTGGGGGTAATGCTCCCATCCACCGCTGGTGTAGGTGTAGTAGCTTTAGGTTGTTTGCTTGCCGGAAAAATACCAGTGATGATTAATTGGACTCTGGGCCCGAGGAATCTGCAGCACGTGATTGAGTTGACAGGTATCACACAAGTGATAACCTCAAGTCAATTTCTGGATAAACTGGGCAATGTAGAGCTTGGTTCCATGGATGACATTCTAGTATTTGTGGAAGATATGCGTAGCAATGATATCGGTATCCGACATAAGTTAATAGCCATTTGGAATTCATTTTTTTCTGCAGATACTTTATTGCAAAAATTAAACTTGAAGGACATCAGTGAACACGATCCAGCGGTAATTCTGTTTACCAGCGGTAGTGAGTCAGTTCCGAAAGGTGTGCCTCTGAGCCATTATAACCTTATAACAAATATTTGTGATGGCATTCAGGTAATACCATTTCAAAGCACAGATACGCTATATGGTTTCCTCCCACCATTTCATAGTTTCGGTTTTACAATAACCACTATGTTGCCACTTACCACAGGTCTTAAGGTGGCTTACTATCCTAATCCGACAGAATCCCGCAGGCTAGCTCGGGGGATTCACATGTGGAGATGCACAACGGTTTGTGGAACACCTTCTTTCGTAACTGGTATTTTTAAAGCTGCTGATCCCGAGCAACTCACGAGTGTCAGATATTTTATTACGGGAGCTGAGAAAGCTCCTGATGAGTTATTCAGGAAAGTAGAAGCACTAAGTGTTGGAGCTCAGCTCATAGAAGGTTATGGTATCACCGAATGTGCTCCGATTCTGACAATGAACTATCCAGACCGAGATCGCTGCGGTGTTGGCTGGCCTGCTCCTCAATCAGAAGTCAAAATTGTCGATATGGACACTCTTAAACCCTTGCCCCAGGGTGAGCGCGGACTAATCATTGCTCGTGGAGGGAATATATTTAGAGGCTATCTTGGTGAGGATGCTCCTAATCCTTTTCTCGAGATCGAAGGCGATCGGTGGTACAACACAGGCGATCTTGGAATAATAAATGAAAATGGGGCTATCATTTTGGCGGGAAGACTCAAACGTTTTGTGAAAGTAGCTGGTGAGATGATTAGTTTACCAGCCAT
>CAZYUV010000140.1:0-8467 GCA_964650625.1 uncultured bacterium | reverse complement strand
AATTTTGAAAAAGGTTCGTCAAATCGAGATTCAGACACGTCGACTGGTGAATGACCTTCTAGCTGGAGAGTATCATTCTACCTTTAAGGGCATGGGTATGGAATTCTCAGAGGTTCGTGAATATGTTCCAGGAGATGATATTCGAAGCATCGACTGGAACGTTACAGCACGAATGAACAAACCTTTCGTAAAGCAGTTTGTGGAGGAGCGTGAGTTGACTGTAATTTTACTGGTTGATATCTCGGCTAGTGGGCAGTATTCATCTCAAAGGCAGACTAAAAATGAAATCGCGGCAGAATTGAGTGCCTTGTTGGCACTCTCAGCAATACATAATAATGATAAAGTTGGTCTAATTTTATTCACTGATCGTATTGAGAAATTCATTGCCCCTAAAAAAGGGAAAACTCATGTATTACGAGTAATACGAGAAGTATTATCTTTTGATCCCGAAGGCCGTGAAACAAAATTAGATGTGGGGTTAGATTACTTGAACAAAGCCGTACGCCGTAAAGCTGTGGTTTTTTTAATCAGTGATTTTATCAATGAAGGTTATGAAAAGTTAATGAGGGTAGTAGCTCGACGACACGATCTCATTTGTATCAATTTGATGGATCAAAGGGAGTCTGAACTACCAAACCTTGGGCTTTTGAACTTGCTTGATGCGGAAACAGGTGACGAGTTATTAGTAGATACTGCTGATTCTAAAGTTCGGCAAGCACTTAGCATCCTGGCAGCTAGAGAGTCTCGCGCCAGAGAGGACTTTTTTAAGAATTGTGGGATTGATCGGGTACAGATTAGAACTGATCAATCGTATGCTCAACCAATTATCAATTTCTTTCGGAGTCGCGTTTGATGGAAGCGTCGAAATCAACAAAAACAGTTAGGAAAAAAAATACCAGTGGACAGCTATTAAGTTTATTGGCATTTTTATCAGTTCTACCACTTTACGGACTGTATTTTCATTTGCCCAATACACCTCAGAATTTTGTAGTCTACGAAAACTTTCAGCAAGATTTTGAGGCAGCTAGCACGCTTTCTCAAGCAGCTTTATATACAGAGTCTAATGAGGCTTTATGGGCTTTACTATATGAGGCTATTGGACAAAAAGAAAAACTCATGGTCTTAGAGTTGATTCGACGGAATGCTCGAAAATCAGACCGACCGCGAGAATTGTTGAAAACTCTTTATATCATACAGGCATATGACCCCGAAGAGGCGCAGTTGAAATATCAGAAAGAATTGTTTGATACCTTAAAAAAAATCGGCAAAGATAAAGATGCCAGTTTATATCTACAAGCGAAGAGTGGTTTGAACAAAAAGGCGGTTAACTCTGGCTCTGCGCAACTAGTTATTGCGAGTATTGGCAAGGAAGAAGTTTATCAGGCTGACCTTGACCGATTTGTTCAAGAAAATCCCCAATTCGAGAGTAAAAAATCTGAGGGTTTGATCCAGCTAATAATTCGCCGTATTCTCAAAAGAAAATCTTTAGGTCTTTTAGAAGACAGTGATTTTCAGGAGCAACTGGAAAATTTAGCTCAAGAAATTAGAATTAAAGAGTTTTTGAAGCGCGAGCTAAGTACTCAGGAACCCACTGAAATGGAGTTGAGAGCCTATTACGAAGCCAATAAAAACGATTACAATCATCCGGCCGGAGTTCGTTTAGCTCATCTGTTATTATTTGATAAAGACAAACAAGCATTGCGACAAATCGAAAAAAATCCTCCTGAATCGCAAAAAGATTTTGAAGCCCTAGTCTCGCAGTTTTCGCGCTCATTGAATAAGGTGCGTGGTGGAGTTTTGCCTGATTGGGTCATTAGTGACGACCTTCCCACAGAGGGTAATTTCAATGGGGTTTGGGATTTTTTGCAAAAACGGTCGGTAGGCTTTCACGGTCCTTTTAATTCACGAAGAGGCACTCATTATTTTTGGATTTTTGACCAGCGTAGCGCTAGTTATAATGAATATGACAAGGTTTTGGACGAGCTAAAACGTAAATATGCCAGTGAGCGCTCAAAACAAATCCAAGAACAATATTTTAAGCGGTTAATTGTTGATCAACAGGTGCAGATTTTTCATGAACGTATGTAGATTGGTTTTAATTTTAGCCTTGGCAATTTTTTTGTCAGGTTGTCAGAGTAAAAAAGTAACTGAGACTGATACTCCTGAATTAAGATTGATCAGCAAAGTTACGCCCTCTCAACCTGTGCCTGGTGAAGTTTTTATATTTAGTATTTCAGTTGACTATGACTCTAATATTTATACTGAAGAGCCGCTTCCACCTCAGGTGGGTTCTAAGATTAAAGGTTTGAGTGTTGTACAGGATCGTCTGGGCGAAATTGAACGAGTAGGTTCTAGGGCTTATCGCTCTCGAGAGTATGAACTGCGAGCGGAGCTAGCAGGGACCTATATTTTGCCTGAGGCTGTTATGAGAACCCTTCAAGGCGGAGTCATTAAATCAGGCAAAATATATCTTGAAATTAGTTCCGACGGTCAAGGGCTGGGAGAGCAAGATATCTTAGACATTGATCCTTTGTTAGAGCAACAATTTGAGCGTAATTATTCTGGTTATTTTTGGCTATTAGGCGCTATAGTTTTGGCGGGTTTGGTTGTATTAATCTACCGTAGGGCAACCAGAGATGAGTTGTTGGAAGTGCCCCTTGAACCTTGGGAATGGGTAGAGTCTGAACTTGAGCGCTATGATCTTGAAAAGCTTGTGGAACATGAGCAGTTTCGCGATTTCTACGATGCATGGAGTGCTATTTGCCGAGGTTATTTCAATCGTCGATTTGATTTGAATGCAGAAGAAAGTACACTTGAAGAATTATTGCCTTCACTCAGAAAGATCGATTTGCCAGAAAAGATTCAACATGAGCTCCAAGGTCTTTTTCCTGAGGCTGATTTAGCACGATTTGCCGAGGTGTATAGAGGCCAAAACCGACTCAATGTGGCTCTATCTGTCTTGAAAGATCTCGTAGAGCAGACGACTGAGAAACATTCTGAAGATGATCAGTATGAAAACCTTGAGGAAGGAGACGAAGTTGCCTGAGCTTGATACTCTTAGTCGAAGTTTTTTGCATTTCAGGGATCCATGGTTTTTGATATTGTTGCTGGTTCTCCCTGTTTGGTTCTATTTCGAATACCAACGCAAGCAACCCAGTATGACTTACCCTAGTTTGCGGCATCTTAGGAGAATTCGGCCTGGATGGAGGGTAAAACTTGCGCCGAGCCTCCGGTGGCTTCGACTTGCTTGTTTAACTCTGCTTATTCTTGGTATGGCTAGATTTCAGTATGGAAGAAAGAGTATCGAGGTAATAACCCATGGTGTTGATATTATTCTAGCTATTGATACTTCTGGGTCAATGAAGGGCGAAGATTTTCACCTTGAGGGGCAGCGAGCTACTCGCTTGGAAGCGGTAAAAAGTGTTGTTGAATTGTTTGTTAAAAGTAGAACTTCTGATCGATTGGGAATGGTGGTTTTTGGGACTATGGCATTTACACAATGTCCATTAACTCTTGATCATGGAGTAACCCTAAGTTTTCTTAAAAATCTTGAAATAGGTATGGCAGGCGAGAATACTGCGATTGGAGATGCCTTAGGAACAGCAGTTAATCGTTTAAAGAACCTTAAATCTAAGACTAAGATAATTATTCTTCTTACAGATGGTGATAATACCCATGGAGTTATGGACCCTGAGCAGGCTGCCGAAATTGCAGCTACTTTTGGTATCAAGGTTTATACGATTGGAGTAGGAAGTAAAGGTGAGGTACCTTTCCTCGTACAAACCATATTTGGGCCTCGTTATCAATATGTTCAGTCTGACTTAAATGAAGAACTCTTGCGGAAAATAGCGACGGAAACGGGTGGTAAGTATTATCGAGCGCAGGACACTGAACAGCTTCAAGAAATTTATGAGGAAATCGATGATTTAGAAAAAACTAAGTCCAAGGTTAAAGAGCATATGGAGTTTCGTGAGCTCTATTATTGGTTTGTAATTCCAGCTTTATTTCTACTTGGTTTGGAAAAGCTGCTTGAAATGAGCGTATTCAGGAGAACGCCATGACTGAGGTGGAATTTTTCTTTGATACACGTTTAGGCAATCCACATAATTGGTTTTACTTTGCGATTGCCATTCTGTTTGCAGGATTTATGGGTATCACTCTATGGAGGAGAAAACGAGCAATTGACCTCATGATTCATGAACGAAATCAGCCATTACTTTTGCACGACTTAGGGCGTCGTCAGCGCTGGACTTCACTGATTGCGATGATTATTGCAATGCTTTGTATAAGCTTTAGTTTGTTAAATCCAAAATGGGGCTTTCATTGGGAAGAAATTCAACGCAAGGGTGTCGACGTGATGGTTGCTGTGGATGTTAGTCAGAGTATGCTGGCGAAAGATTCTGAGCCTAATCGTTTGATAAATGCCAAACGCAAAATTTTGGATTTGCTAAACCTTATTGAGGGCGATCGAATTGGTTTGATCGCCTTTGCAGGTACAAGTTATTTGCAATGTCCATTGACACTTGATTATGGAGCTTTTCGAATTTTTTTGGATTTGCTGGATACTGATTTGATTCCGCAGCAGGGAACAGCGATTGATCAGGCTATTTTTATGGCTATGGATGCCTTCAGGCAATCAGGTCAAAAAAGTAGAGCTCTTATCCTTATCACCGATGGTGAAGAGCACTCGGGCGAATATCTAGAGGCTGCTAAGCAAGCTTCCGAGATGGGCATAAGAGTTTATACTTTAGGATTTGGATCACCGGAAGGACATCCGATTCCCAGCCAAGATGGGCGTGGGAATCTTAGAGATTCGCAGGGTAATATTGTGATTAGTAGGCTCAATGAGGAGATTCTTCAGCAAATTGCGTTAGAAACAGGTGGGGCTTATGTAAGGGCACAAACCGGAGATAATGATTTAAGGCAGATATATGAAGGTGAGATATTGAAAAAATTAGAAGCTCAAAATCTAAAATCTTCTAGACAGCGCCGCTATGAACCGCGCTTTCAATGGTTTCTTTTGCTTGGTTTTTTGTTGATTCTAGTGGATACATTGATTCGAAACTTACCAAGACATAGGGTAGTAAGCGCGAGTCGGATAATACCACTATTAGTACTGATTTTTCCCAGTTCTAGCGAGGCAAATATTTTGGATTACTTTGGTTTCTCTAGCACTCAGGAAACCCGAGTTCAAGAAGGAAAAAATGCCTATAGTACGAAAGACTATCAGAAAGCCGCACAGATGTTTCAGCAGGCTGAATTAGATAATCCGGGAGATCTAAAAAATAAATATAACCAAGCCAATTCAATGTACAAAGCGGGCGATTTTCAGGGAGCAACAGAGTTGTTTCAGGAATTAGCAAAATCTCCAGATGAAGCCATAGCTACTTCATCATCCTATAACCTTGGTAACAGCCTATATCGTTTGGGACAGTTTGAGCAGTCTATCCAGGCATATGAAGCGACTTTAGAGAGATCAACAGATCATCATAAAGCAAAAAAGAATCTAGAGCTCGTAAGGCAGAAGTTACGTGAAATGGCTGAGAAGAATAAGCAAAACAAGAATCAGCAAAACAAGAATCAGCAGAACAAGAATCAGCAGAACAAACAGAATCAAAATGACCAGAAGGATCAAAGTAGCAAGCAAAGTGACCCTAATCAAAAAGATAACTCTGATGATGCTCAAAACAATAAGAAGCTACAAAATTCGAATCAGAAAAATCAGTCAGAAACTAGTAAGCAAGACGAGCAGCAGAATAAACAGAATCAAAATGACAAAAAGTCTGAAGAGATTAAAAAGAGTCACGAGGATTCGCGTTCTAAGCAGAAGCAAGAAGATCGGCAAGAGGCTCAGAAGTCGAAGCAAGAAACAGGTTCTGATGGTCAACAAAAAAAATCCAAAGAAGCGGAGCAGAGAGAGGCTGCCAAACAGCAGTTCAATAGCAAAGGTTCAAAACGAGTAAGGTTGACTAAAGAAGAAGCACAACGATTTTTAAATCGATTGAATAAAAATCATAAACAGCAAATGAAAGATTTCATTCGATACAAGCTTGGTAATCAGTCAGCGGTTGGCAATAAGGAGTGGTAAATTGATTGCATTCAATAGAGTTTTGTTTGCATTATTTGTGGGAATGCTTGTGACTATTTCGGTCGATGCTTCTCGTTTGCGCTTGAGTCTGAATAAAAGTATCCTGCAAGCAGGGGAACCCGTAGAACTTCAGATGAGCTTTATTGACTCTCCTGAGCAGCCTCGATTGCAAACTCCAGACTTCCCCGGATTTAAAGTTGTTTCCCAACGAACTCAAAGTTCTTTTCGGTTTGATAATGGGCGTCAAACCTCAGAATTTACCTACACTTATGAACTGTTACCAGAGAAGAAAGGTAAACTAATTATTGGGCCATTCCAGGTTAAGATTGCAGGAAAAGAGTTGATTTCTAATCAGGTAACTGTTGAGGTCAATACCGGAGTAGCTAAGCAAAGGAACCAATATTCCATAGATTTCAATGCTTGGTTTGATCAAACAGAAGTTTTTTCGGGTCAACAGGTCAACTATATTTTGGAATTTTGGAGGCCGGCTCAAGGTGTTAGAATTAGTCAGCCTAAGTTTTCAATTCCTGAATTCACTGATTTTATAGTAGAGCAGGACCAAGCTAGACAGGATGAGCGTGAAGAACTTAAGGAAGGGCTTCTATATTTTGTTACGAAGGTAAGCGTCCCGATAATTACTGTAAAGCAAGGCGAGTTTGAGTTTCCAGCGGGAGTTGCAACATACAATGTACCGCGTCGCGGGCGTCGGTCTGGAGGACTATTTTCATCAATGTTTGGTGTTGATCCCTTTGCTTTAGGCTCGCCCAAAAAGGCTTATGCTAAGCCAGTGAATATTAGGGTTAATGCACTTCCGACACCTCGGCCAGTTGACTTTGATGGACTTGTGGGTCAATTCGTAATAGAGAGTCAAGTTGATAAAACTAAGGTTTCCGAAGGTGGCAATTTGACTCTAGAACTAAAACTAACTGGAGTGGGTAATCTTCAAGATTGGCAGGCCCCTTCTTTGGAGATTCCTGGTTTTAAGGTATACGCCGATGGTCAGGCGCAATTAAAAAGAAAGCGAACAGTGAATGGTCTTCTAGGTGGTATTCAACTGTATAAATATGCGCTGGTTCCGCAAAAATCTGGGAAATTGGAAGTAGGGCCATTTAGCATCACGACTTTTAATCCTAAAAAGAAGATTTACGAATCCGCAGAGACAAAGAAATTATTGATTTCTGTTGAACCAGGCAAGCAGCAGGATATGGTATTCGTAAGTTCTGACGAAACTTCTGAAGTAAAGAATGATGAAAAGAAAAAGATAAAACGTCTAAGTAAAGATGTATTGCCAATTTTGACTGAATATTGGGAAGGCGATAATCGGCCTCTGAGTCGTCAGAGTTGGTTGATAATAATGGCTTTGACTATTCTTTCCGTAATACTTTTTCAAATTTTTAAGAATTGGTGGTCAGCAAGACATGATGACCCTCTGGAAATGGCCTATCATGAGGCGTATCAAGTGTTAATTAAAGAGTTGGGAAATACAGATTCTGCTGGACAAGTCATTAGCTTATTTTTGCTTCGCAAATTAAAGTTGCAGGCACGCGAGGTTACACCGCAGGAACTTCAAATTATTTTGAAGGATTCAAAGGTCTCTGAAGATCTTCAAAGAAAATTACTTTCTAGTTTGCAATTGGAAGAGCAGTCGCGATATACCGGGGGTGCTGAGTCGTTATCTCGCGACGATTGGTTGCAACTTGCAAAACAGGTTCAAAGTCAGCTTTGATGCATACTTTGCCAATTAAACCTTGATACTTGTCTTGTAACTATGCTATCTATCTGGACTTCGAAACAGGAGATCGTATGCCTTTTTATGAATATCAATGCCAGAATTGCCACTTTGAAACCGAAGTGATGCAGAGCATAAAAGCCGATCCGTTAACCAAATGCCCCGAGTGCGGAGCGGAGCAATTGCGGCGTAAAATTTTTCCTGCAGGTATGATTTTTAAGGGCGATGGTTTTTATAGTACTGAATATAGAGGGTCAGACTATGCAGCCGCAGCGAAAAGTGAAGAAGAATCATCAAACAGGTCATCAGGAGAATCTAATAAATCTGGTGAGAGTTCAGTTTCCTCGGATAACAAAAATTCATCAGAGGGTACATCCAGTAATGACACGTCAAGTAATGATACGTCAGGTGGTTCTACCTGTGGTTCTGATAGTGCCTCAACTACTGAAAAAAAGTCTTAAATCAGCAATAAAAATTTTGGGATTTGTGGTTTTAGCTCAAAACTAGTATTCATGCTATTTGAGAGCTAGTCTGGAGCATGAAAAAAAAGTCTTTGACAGTCCTAGCTCGGGAAGGTAGTATTTCAAGCTCAATCGGGGAGGTCGCCTAGTGGCCAATGGCAACGGACTGTAAATCCGTCGGATTTTTCC
>CAZYUV010000139.1:0-8472 GCA_964650625.1 uncultured bacterium | reverse complement strand
TGCTGGGGGAAGAATCTTCTGACGAGGTTAAGAGTACAGATTTGGGTTCAGTTCTGCCAGGTGTTATTCCTGCTCCTATTGTTTCAGAAGGTGTGCCGTCTACAAATACTGAAGAAGCGGGAGATGGTCTGGGCTTCTTGAAAAGAAAAAATACAGTTATCAAGAAAGTGGTGCAAGAGGATGTGGAAGATTTCGATCTTGAGTCAACTGTCGTGGAGCAAGAGGAGCTTGCAGATTATATAAAAGACCTTACAGACCGAGATGGATCTTTGGTGGGAATCTCTCCTGTTAGATTTGATGAGATGTTACGTAGGTATTTACCATTCAGAGTGACAGATTATAAATCAACCAACCCAGAGGTGGCAGATTTCGTGGTCAAGCTAGCCAGACCGCGACTGGACCAGATTGTTTTGGATCCAGTTTGCGGAAGAGGTGATTTAATTTTAAGAGTCTTAAAAGAAGTGCAAAAAACTTTAAGATCTAATAATAGCCAAGATCTGGAAACGTTTGAGACATTTTTGGATGAGCAAGTGGTTGGTTTGGATCAAAGTGAATTCATCGTACGAGGTGCGAGGTTGGCACTGGCTTTGAATAACTTTCAGTTGAGTTTAATGGAAGTTGCTAACTCACAGGAAGACGAAGATATTATGATCGATGAGATGTATTCCATGGTGGTCGGAGACTTCAGTGGTTTTAACATCCGTGAGATGAAAAGTTATTTAGTCGCTATGTATCGAGTCTTGTGTGAGGGCGGGCAAGCGGTAATTGTAATGGACAGTGATCATATGGAAGATGACCGAGAAATTGCTTCTTTAGTTCAGGAGAAATTTCTAGTTCGTAATCAGGTGATTTTTGATGATTATGATGGGCACTCGCGAAATGTTTTGCAGTTGGTGAAGTCAGGAGACCGAGGTGAAAAAACGAAGGTATTCCGTCTGGAAAACCTCAGTCAATTACAAAGAGTGTTAGATTTGATTTACTGAGTGTCTTTAGAGAGGGTTTATTGATCCTGTCTAGATTGACGCTATAACATATGCCGAGTATAATTCGCGCAGACAGGGTGTGAGTCCTAGGGGGCTTCATCCTGTGGGAAGGGAGTGGGACCATGCCGGTACCAAAACGAAAAACTATCCGAGCAAATCGGGACAGCCGAAGGGCAAATATTAAAATGACAGTATCTCCATTAGTTCCTCTAGAGGGGCAAAAAGGAGTAAAGGTTCCACGTCGTTTGGTGCGAGCCTATAAAGAAGGTTTGTTGACGCCTGAAAAGCGTTGATTGGACTAGGAATTCATGGCTATTGTTTTGGATGCCATGGGGGGCGACTTTGCTCCTCATGCAACTATAGATGGAGCTCTTAAAGCAGCGGAACTGGGTATAAAGATTCACTTGGTGGGCCCTCAGGATCAGCTGTCATCCCTCTGTACTAAAAATTCTAATATAGAGATTGTGCATGCCGCAGATGTTGTGGGTATGAGTGATTCGCCTGCTGGCGTGATTCGTAAACGTAAGGATAGCTCAATAGTTGTCGGTGTAAAATTGGCAAAGGAGCTTGGCATTCCTTTTGTTTCAGCGGGTAACACCGGAGCTTGCATGGCTGCAGCTTTGTTTATTTTCGGAAGACTTCCTGGAATCAAGAGGCCTCCAATTGCCTCACTATTCCCTCAAGTATCGGGTGGGGAGTGCGTGATTCTAGATGTAGGTGCCAATGTGGACTGTTCAGCTGAGAACCTACTCAACTTCGCAGTTATGGGTAGTGCTTACTGTCAACTGGCCTTGGGTGTTTCAGAACCTCGAGTTGGCCTTATGAGCAATGGCGAGGAGCGCGGTAAGGGGAACAGTCTGATTGTAGAAACTTACGATTTATTGAGTAGGTCAGTTCCTAATTTTATTGGTAATGTAGAAGGGTTTGACGTATTGAGTGGTCGATGTGACGTGATAGTTTGCGACGGTTTTGTTGGTAACATTTTGCTGAAAACTACCGAAGGTGTGGTCAAGGGTTTTCAGAGTATCATCCGGAGTAGTGTCCCCGATTTTTCATCGGTAAGTTCTGATTTACAAAAGGTCCTGTCTAATCTCATGAAGTTCAACCCTGATAACCGAGAACATTCTGGCGCACCGCTACTTGGTATTGATGGAACTTGCTTCATAGTTCACGGTAGCGCAAATGCCAGAACAATCACTGGGGCAATTCAAGGAGCGCATAAACTAGGTGAATCTGGATTAGTTTCCAGAATCCGCAACTCAATTGAAGCTTGAGGGGATTTTCATGAATAAAATTTACGGAGCTGAAGTTAGTGGCGTAGGAAAATGTCTTCCTAAAAAAATCCTTACGAATCAGGATTTGACCAAATTTGTGGACACATCGGATGAGTGGATTACCACGCGTACTGGGATCAAGCAGCGTCACATGGTTGATGATGATGAGAGTGTTAGTCAAATGGCTTCGGAAGCTGCTGAGCAGGCTTTAGAAATGGCTGGCGTTGGAGCAGAGGAAGTTGATTTAATTATATGTGGGACTTTCACTGCTGACTTCAAACTTCCTTCAGCAGCTTGTTTAATACAAGACCGGATTGGTGCCTCTAAGGCCGGTGCGTTTGATATAAATTCAGCTTGTACCGGTTTTATTCATTCCTTAGTTACGGGGGCTCAGTATATAAAGTCCGGAGCCTACAGGCATGTATTAGTCATTGGAGCTGACGTATGTTCTAGGATGTTAAATTGGGAAGATCGGGCGACTTGCGTTCTTTTTGGCGACGGAGCCAGTGCAGTACTTCTGAGTCAGAATGAAAACCCTAAAGTAGGCGTGCAATCTCATTTTACTCGAACCGATGGGGGAGGTATGCGAAGTCTTTGGATTTATGCGGGAGGCTCCAATCGTCCAATTGATGAAGAAGTTCTAGAGAAAAAATTGCACTACGTTCAAATGTCCGGTAGTGATGTTTTCAAGTTTGCTATTCAGGCCATAAGTGATTCTGCAAACAGAGTTATGGAGCAAGAAGGGCTGGTGGATAGTGATATCCGTTTAATGGTTCCTCACCAAGCGAATCAGCGCATCATTCAAGCTGCGGCAAAGAAGCTTAATATTCCGGATGAGCAGGTATACATTAATATCGATAGATACGGGAATACAGTCGGTGCTTCTGTAGGTCTGGCCCTATTTGATGCGTACGAAGAGAAACGACTTGCTAGTGGGGATAAAGTCTTGGTGGTAGGTTTTGGGGCTGGTTTGTCTTGGGGTGCCACAGTCATAAATTGGAGTTTGAGCTAAAGAGGTGTCATGACTGAAAAAATAGCTTTTATATTTCCGGGCCAAGGTTCACAAAGTGTTGGTATGGGTAAGGATATTTGTGCTCATCACGAAGCGGCCCGCTTTATTTTTGCGGAAGCTGATGAGGCGCTTGAAAAGTCTTTAAGTACCTTGTGCTTCGAAGGTCCTGATTCTGATTTAAGTTTGACTGTGAATACTCAGCCCGCAATCGTTGCTACTAGTTTGGCATTATTTAAGTGTTTTATAGAAAAGGGGCCAAAGCCATCTTTTGTTGCTGGGCATAGTGTTGGTGAGTATGCTGCACTTGCGGCTGCTGGTGCATTAAGTATGCAGGATGTAATCGGACTTGTAGCTAAGCGTGGACAATTGATGGATGATGCTTGTCCAGCAGGCACTGGGGGTATGGCGGCCCTGATAGGTATGGACCGTGAGAAGACTCAGAAGATGCTTGAGGAAATTGAGCTTCCTTCAGAAAGTGTTCTAGATCTGGCAGGCCTTAATTGTCCTGGTCAAGTTGTAGTTGCTGGGCACTTACGGGCGATTGACTTCATAATTAATAAAGTGCGCGATTTCGGTGGGCGTATGGGGGTTAAATTAAATGTGAGTGGTCCATTTCATTCGCGTCTAATGAAACCTGCGGAAGATGGTTTAAGTGGTCGGTTAACTGAGGCCGACTTCGCGGAAGCGGACATACCTGTGCTTCCCAATACTTTAGCAAAACCTACCAGTGATCCGCGAGAGCTGAAGAAGGCCCTAATGTCTCAACTAACATTACCTGTATTGTGGGAAGATAGTGTTCGTTACATGTTATCGGAAAATGTTAATACTTTTGTGGAGTTTGGTGCTGGTAACGTTCTCTCCGGTATGATCCGAAAAATTGATCGAAAGGCACGTGTTATCCCCGTGTATGATAGCGACACGTTAAAATCTGCTCTAGAGGAACTAATCTGATGCGAGATTTTTTTGGTAAAAAGGTTGCGATAGTGACCGGCGCATCTAGAGGTATCGGATATGCGATAGCTGATGAGCTGGGCTCTTTGGGGTGTCACTTGGCTTTGATATCAACTAAAAAGTCTGCTATTGAAGATGTGGGTTCAGAGCTAAGGCAGAAGCATGGTATAGATGTTCTTCCAATGCAAGTTGATGTCAAAGATTTGGATTCCGTATCTGAGGCAGTCAAGCAGGTAATCAGTAAATGGGGTAGAGTTAATTTTCTTATAAACAATGCCGGTATTACTCGAGACTCGCTTCTAATTCGGATGACGCCGGAAGATTGGGATGAAGTTATCGATACCAATTTGAAAGGGTGTTTTAATGGTGCCAAAGCTGTTTGTAAACCTATGATGAAAAGTAGGGAGGGGGTAATCGTTAATATTACCTCAGTGGTTGGTATGATGGGTAACGCAGGTCAGGCAAATTATTCTGCTGCCAAAGCGGGTGTTATCGGTTTCACGAAGACACTGGCACGTGAGCTTGCCCCTCGCGGTGTAAGAGTAAACGCTATAGCGCCGGGTTTCATAAAATCAAGTATGACGGATAAAATACCAGATAAAGTAAGAGATGAATTAAAAAATCGCATTCCATTGGGAGAATTTGGTGAGACTAAAGCTGTGGCAAATTGTGTGACATTTTTGCTGTCTCCGATGTCGGCTTATATCACAGGTTCTGTTATCCAGGTGGATGGCGGTATGAATATGTAAGAAAGGGGATATCATGTCGGATATCGCAGATAGAGTTAAAGAGATTGTTGCTAAACAATTAGGTGCAGAAGACGAAGCTATTACTCCCGAGGCTACTTTCGTAGAAGACTTGGGTGCAGATTCCCTTGATATAGTTGAGTTGGTAATGGCCTTAGAGGAAGAATTTGGGTTGGAAATCCCCGACGACGCAGCGGAAGAAATTAAAACTGTTGATTCGGCTGTAAAATACATAGAAACAAATCTATAATTTTTGTGGAACGAGATTGGCTAAGTTTAACTTGGTTAGTCTCGTTGTAGATTTAAGTCATTCAAGATTTTGGAGGCTGTAGGTGAGAAGAGTTGTGGTTACCGGGCTAGGTGCCGTAACGGCCTTAGGTTCCGATCTCGAAGCGACCTATAGTGGGCTTATAGCTGGTCGGAGTGGAGTAACCAGAATACGTTCTTTCGATGCAAGTAAGCATCCGACTCAGATAGCTGCCGAAATTTCGAATCTAGCAGTGGAGGATTACTTCACGGTCAAGGAATTGCGCAAGCATGATAGATTTTCACAGTTTGCTTGGATAGCAGCGCAAGAGGCTATGGAGCAGTCTGGATTAGATGATTTCAATTTTAATGGTGAGCGAGCTGGTCTTTTTATAGGTAGTGGAGTTGGAGGATTGCTGACTCAAGAGTTGACTGCAAGAAATTATTCAAAACGAGGATACCGAGGAGTTAGCCCATTTTTCATATCCAATTTAATTAGTAATCTTGCAGGTGGGAATATCGCAATTCGTTATGGATTTCGCGGTACCAATTTTTCAATAGTTTCTGCATGTGCCTCTGGATCGCACTGCATTGGTGAAGGTTATCGTGAAATTAGAGCCGGGCGTCATGATGTCATGATGGTTGGTGGGGCGGAAGCTGCAATTACGCCTTTGACAATTGCGGGATTCTCCAATATGAAGGCTATGAGTAGGCGGAATCATGATCCCGCAGGGGCTTCGCGGCCTTATGACAAGGAGCGTGATGGCTTTGTTATGGGTGAGGGGGCTGGAATATTGATTCTGGAGAGTTTAGAGCATGCCAAAGTTCGCAACGCTAATATTCTTGCTGAGGTAATCGGTTATGGGGCAACCTGTGATGCTTATCATATTACAGCCGTAGCGCCCAGTGCAGAGGGGCTCGTGAGGGCTGCGCAATTAGCCCTTGAGGACGCCAAAATTAATCCAGAAGCTGTCGAAGTTGTCAATTCTCATGGAACTTCTACTCCCGTTGGGGATCGTCAAGAGATGGTTTTTTTTAGATCAGTATTTGGTAACCATGCTAAACGTTTATGGATTTCTTCATCAAAATCAATGATTGGTCACCTTTTGGGAGCTGCAGGCGGTGTAGAATCAGCGATATGCGTAAAAAGCCTTATGGAGGGTGTAATTCATCCGACTTTGAATTTTGAGAATTCAGAGGAGAGTTTTGATCTAGATTTTATCCCTGGAGATGCTCGTGAGATTAAGGCAAATATTATCTTGAAGAACTCTATGGGCTTTGGAGGTCATAACGCTGCTTTGCTCTTTGGAAGATTTGATGGTTAATTTATGAATCATAGTGAGCGAATATCGGCGGTAGAGAAAATCTTGAACTATTCTTTTTCGAACAAGCAGTACTTGCTGGAGGCTTTAGTTCATAAATCTTATGCAACTCAATTTCAACTGGGTTTTAACTACGAGAGAATGGAGTTCTTGGGGGATTCGCTATTACAGATGTTTGTTACCGAATTACTGTATCGTGACCTTCAGACGGATCAGGGTCAGCTGACTAGATTGAGAGCGCATATGGTAAGTCGAATAACCTTAGCAGGCTTGGTAAGGGATATGGACTTGGAGCCTTATGTCCTAGTGCAGCATAATCTAAGAAATGAGCAGGGATTGATCTCAGGTGATTTTCTAGGTGATTTTTTTGAATCAATCTTAGCTGCTTTGTATCTTGATGGTGGTTTAGAAGCTAGTGGCGAATTTTTACGGAGCAAGTTTTCGGACCTAAGAATATTTGAAGATCACACTGACTATAAATCTCGTCTCCAAGAATTTTCTTTGAAGGCTACAAAACAATTACCAGTATATGATACAATTTCCGATGGTGAAGGGTATTTGGCAGTAGTGCAGGTCTCGGATAATCTTCAAGTATCCGGGAAAGGCTCCAGTAAGAAAAAGGCCGAGCAAATGGCAGCCAAGCAGGCTCTCGAAGCATTAGTCGCAGCACCTGAGTAGAAAATATCGGAGTAGCTTCATGGAAGTATTAAAGGTTTCATCGCGATCGCAGTCAAAGGCTGTGGCTGGTGCTATGTCGCTCATTCTAGAAAAGGAATCCGAGGTGACAATTCAAGCCATTGGGGCGGGGGCTGTTAATCAAGCAGTGAAAGCGATCGCAATAGCACGAGGTTTCCTATCTCCCAAAGGTATAGATATTTATATTCAGGTCTCGTTTGTTGAGCTCAGCATTGATGACAAAGAACGCACTGGGATTAAGTTCTTGGTGCTTACCAAAAAATAGTAGTTTTGATATTTGACCCGCGAGATGTAATTGAAGCTAACCGTAAGGCCGTCCAGGTTAATCCTGAGGATTTTTTTGCCTATTATAATCTCGCTCGTGCATATCAATATCAGGGAAATTTTCAAGAAGCGGCGCTAGCTCTGCAAAAAGCCATTCTGATCAATCCAACAGATCCATTTGGACAGCACAGTTTAGGGGAAATTCTTCTAAAACTAAATCAAAATGAAGAAGCTCGTTTATGTTTTTTAAGGGCTTTAGCCCAGAATACGGACTTCTTACCGGCTTATTTTAGTTTGGCTCGACTTTTAATCCAGCAAGGTCAGCTCGAGGAATCTATACCAAAGCTTAAGAAAGTAATTCAGCTGCAACCGACATTTCATCAGGCATACAAATATCTGGCTGAGGTCTATTGTGGTATTAAGTTTTATCGAGAAGCTTTTGAGGCAATTTCTAAAGCTGTGGACCTCGTTCCTGGAAACTTTATTTATCAACGATTGAAAGGTGAAATTTGTTTGGAGTTGCAAGATTTACAGCTTGCTAAGGCTTGCTTTCGCAAGGCAAATAATTTAAATCCTGAAGATCGCCATTCCATTGGGAGGTATGCAGAATTATTATTTGATTCTGCAGAATGGCTGGCATGTATTAGAAGTGTTAAACAGCTTTTGGAAGTTGAGCCTTTGGACTCTAAAGCTCTTCTGTTACTTGGCCGTTGCTATCTTGAAATTCGGCAAGAGCAAGAAGCTTTAGATGCCTTTTGCAAGGTTCAGAAAATTGACCCTCTATGTGAAGAAGTTAATTTATATCTGGCCGAGGTATTTTGTCGAAACGAGTACTGGACTGAAGTGCAACGATACTTAGGACTTGTTCCAACAGGGCTTAAAAAATCTGTAATTTATATTAAATGTCTCGCTTCATTAGCTCGCTCACAAGGTAATCTTGAGTTAGCACGTAAAAATTTTGAAGACTTGCTCCTGCAC
>CAZYUV010000138.1:0-8510 GCA_964650625.1 uncultured bacterium | reverse complement strand
TCAAAAACTTTATTTTATTGACAGCGTCACCACTGGCGCCTCAAAAGCATACCAGGCTGCTACTGAGGCTGGATTTCCCGCCACAAAAAGAAATTCAGACTTTCTTGACAATGTTAAAACTCACGAAGCAGTCACTAAAAAGCTGCAAGAACTAATTGATTTATCCTTGCGATCAAAAGGTGTTAGATTAGCTATTATTCACGAAAGTAAAATAAGTGCCAAGGCAGTCAAACAAGTACTACCGAAGTTAGAATCACTCAACATCGAAGTGGTTTCCCCTAGTGACTTTATTAAACCTAATCTGCTTTGATTAAAACCAACAACCGTTAAATAAGATAAATGATCTCATCTACCTGGCCCATCTAAATTACATACCCCTGTATTTATGGTAATTGACTATTGGACCTTCCCAATAGGTTTGAACTTCCCCAGTAGACTTCTAATTCTAATTTACCCTTATTTGGAATAACTCTAAACCACACACCAGCTCTCAGCGATAACATCAAAATTAAACCCCTCCAATCCTCATAAAGTTTGGAAGGTAAAACTAATTGAAGGTCATTTCCACGAATAAATAGACCCGGAATAAAACCCCGAATCAACTGAAATACTGATTCCATCGTTACGAAGCGACCAATAATATTTGCTATTCCTGTACTTACTTCATGTAGTAAGTTTCCACGAGCTGTTATTTGCGGTACTTCTTGAAATAAAATCGTTAGTAGGTTTTCAACAGAGTTCTGATTGTTAGCTCTACGAAGTTGTAATTCCTCGATCTTGAAATGTAACGTATAATTTGTTTGATCTTGCTCAAACTGATAGACACCAAAAATATGATCGTACTGAACTTCGAATCCGATATCGTAACCTGTAGCCTCGAGCTCGGCTCTCAGACCGCGACTTAATTGTCCCGGATCAAATTTCAAAGTAAATAATGGTTTACTCATTTCTCTGACTACTATATTCGAACCAACTTCCATCGTAGTTCTTAGAATTTATACCATGATGTCGAAGTACTGCCCAAACCATCGCTGAGCGATACCCCGCAGTACAATAAATGATTGGATCCTTACCAATCAACGATTTCATGAATAGAGGTTTCTCTCTTAAATACCCCTCTCCATCAAAAAACTGATCCCACGGAACAGATTTAGCCCCTCTTATATGACCACCATAAGTTGAGCCAAAAGGAGTAGATCCAGAAAACTCCAGAACACCGCGGACATCTACTATAGGAGATGTAGATACCCTAAGCTCGGAAAAGCTTATATTATAGTTGCCAGGAGTGGCTTTTAATCTCAAAGGATACTTCTTCAAGGGCCTAGTCTGATAAGCTTTTTTATTGGCTAAAAATTTATTATATGCTTTAAATCCTCCGTCCAATATTTTTACTTTTACCTCAAAGTATTGAGTTAAAACCCAATACAATCTGCCTTCTTCACCCCATCCACTAGTACTGTTTCCAACCAAGAGGAATTGTTGTTGAGAATTAAAACCCGCAGTAGACAAAATAGAATGAAGACGCTCTACAGGTAATAATATTGAAGCTTTTACAGACTCTGGATCGTCTAAACTAGAAACATCGAAACTTAAAGATTGCAGAATCACACTTCTCTCTCTGAAAACCTCTTTTCTAAGATCCACCAAAACACTTTCAGGAATAAGGGAATCGTCTGCGAAAACTGCCTCCATAGACCAACTTACAAAATGGAAGCATGCTAATATCGATAGAATTATAATTTTACGCCACATATAAGAAAGTTCGCGCGACCTGAGTCAATTGAAAATCACAACAATGGAGACACCACAACTCGACTTGCGGACCAATCTTATCGTAACATCCTAAGTAAGTTCTTACATGTGTTTAATTAAAATCTAGTAAACCTCAGTAGGCATAAGACATCCATCAATGAGTTCAGTCAGCACCAAATATACTCGTCCAAAGGTCGTACTTAGTCGTTGCCTAAGAGGAGATAATGTTCGCTACAATGGCGAGCTACTAAAAGATTCCGTTTTTCTCGAATTGAAGCCCTATATGGACATAATTACAGTCTGCCCAGAAGTACAAATGGGAATGCCGGTTCCAAGGCCACCCATTCAAATTCATCAGGCCGAAAAACCAATTCTTTTTCAGCCCAGTACTGGTACGGATTTGTCTTATGCGATGGCAAAACTTTGTGACGAATTAAGCTATGAGGAAATCGATGGCTTTCTATTGAAAGCTCGTTCACCTTCCTGTGGAGTCGTAGATACACCGCATTATGAAGCACCTCCCTCACAAGAACAAAAACCTGGCAAATCAGAGCCTGGTCAGGGACTGTTTACGTATATCGTCAGTGAAAAGTATCCCAAAATCGTATTCTGTGATGAAGACAGATTTACTCAAGCAATTTATAAAGACTGGTTTCTCACTTCTTGTTTCACCTCAGCATTAATGCGCTCTGATTTAAGTGAAGATTTCAAATTGCTGGAAGATTTAACAGCTATAAATTTTAGTTTTGTGGCAGACTTGCTTGAGCTGTGGCCGAAAAAACTTTATGAATTCTACTGGGGACTGGCAATCTGTTTTGGTGCCAACCCAGATTGCTTACCAGAGTTTTCAAAGGATCCATCGAGTCAACTAGAACATATCCAAGTCTGGAGAAAAATGCCATCCACAATAAGGCTATTTAAAGATTTGGATTCGGTTCTACAGCCTTATCCTTACGAGCTTTCAAGCAAATACTAAAAAAAAACCAGCGGATAGATTGACACATTTCGATTAATTCTTATTCTGATCGGCTATTTCAAATAAATGATATTTCTCATTCGCGTACATTATAAGGAGTTTAATCATGAAACATTGGCTATTTGCTAGCTTGGCATTTGTCTTTCTATTACCAATCAGTGCAGAGGACATTATTATCGATGGTGTTCGTCAAGGATGGTTGAATCATAATTGGGATTTAATTGGAAAAGAACTAATTGTCCGAAACCAAACACCATACATTCGAGTTGATACTCGAGGTAACTGCCACTATGAGTACGAACAGAAGTGTACTACACTTCCAGACGGTACTGTAGACTGTGAGACTGTACCCAAGTGGGTCTGTGACTATCGTTCTGGTTTATTTACACTTCCCGATACTATAAAGACAGTAGGTAAAGAGGTTAGATATATTAACGGAGATGACGATTTTAAGCTCGGCAAAATGAAGAGCTTTTTGTTTTGGAAATGGGTGAAGCTGGAAAAAAATATCGGTATTTTTAGTGATATAAAAACAGCTAAACTTATTATTCGCCATGCTGTTACCGTCCAGCAAGAGATAAATTTCAAAGAATTAAATAAGTAAAGCACCAATTCATAATGACGCTTCGTAGCTTAGCTCGAAGCGTCATTATTCGTTAAAAGTGCTTTTATTTTCTCTTCCATTTTCAGAGGATCAGTTAAAGGTGCATATCTATCAATGACTTGACCCTGTCTATCTACCAGAAATTTAGTAAAATTCCATTTGATGGACTGGTTACCAAGTATTCCGGGCGCCTCTGATTTTAGCCATTCGAAAATTTGATGAGAATCTTTACCATTAACTTCAATTTTTTGATTAATGCGAAATGTTACTCCGAAATTTTGCTCGCAGAACACCAGATTCTCTCTCGATTCTAATGGCTCCTGAGCGCCAAATTGATTGCAAGGAAATGCAATCACAGTTAAGCCCTTGTCCGAATAGCGATCATGCAAAGACTGTAAACTTGAGTATTGCTTGGTAAAGCCACATTCTGATGCTGTATTACAAATAAGTAACACATCCCCTTGATGTTCTCCTAGTGACCAAATCTGACCTTTTAAATCCGTCAGCGGAATTTTCCAAACGCTATCCATTGCAAATTAAGCCGCCACATTGGGCGTTGTTACTACTTGCTCAGAATCTTGAGCTTTGTGTAATCTAAATTCAAATAGAACAGACGGACCTAAAGCTCCAAAGGTATTCGAGGAATCTATTTTCAATCTCAACTCTTCAAGTTGTTCATCAGAAAGATTTGCCTTGAGATAGATATCCAAAACGATGCGTCTAATTTTTGACTTTTGAGTATCCACCAAAGTAGTCACATCTGCATGGGTTCCTATGAAATTAATCCCATTCTGAGTACCATACTTGTAAATATTCTGTAGACTTGCACTACATACCGAAGCTGCTAGTAAATCCTCCGCAGAGAAATTAAGGCGCTGCTGGTGCTCCACTAGATGTACTGACGTCGCAAAACTCTTCGAGCTAGCGGTGTGACTAATTGAAATTTCATTAACCCCCTCGATTTTTAGTTCCAACTCCTTCTTGTTCGTAGTAATACCTTGCATATAACCACCTCCTATAAACAGGGAAAAGACTATTCACTAATAGAAATATCGGTAATTACCAAAAGACAAATTAAGTTTTGAGAAGTTCAATCTAAATCCCGGAATGAATTTAATTCCTATTCCTAAAGGAGTGCATGTAGTATATGCACTATTGATTTCATCTATGAAGATTTAAGAACATTTTGCTACGGTAAGCATTGGAGTGCTTGTATATTTTACAAAACATAGTTCTGAGATTTCCTTGCACACTATAGGTTTGCCAATAATAAGTCTGTCCCCTATAGGGAGCTGCAAAGCCATAGCTACTACTACGTTTTGAAAATTCCATAGCTACATGTCCAGCTGCAATTAAAGCAGGAGCGGATTGACCTATATGAAATCCTCCTAATTTCTTATAAGAAAGAGGCAAAGGGCCGGAACCATCTGGATCCCAATAGAAACTTCCTATAAAAACATTAGGATCTCCAACACCCTTCTTAGAATCCACATATTTAACGAGCCCTTTCTTCTGATCAATAAAGTAGCGGTACCACCAATGATAGCCACTTACCTTACGACCTTTGAGTTCTCCTGCAATTATATGCTCAAAACCACGACCGCTACCGAACCAATTTTTACGTAATTGTTGAATAGTGGTATTTGTCCTAGCTAAGGCAATCTTGATTACCTCAAAATTACTAAGATAATCAACGTAGGCATCTATTTGACTCTGCAGACGACGATGGTCATTGCTATTAGTTTTAGGGTTGAAAAGGTGAATTAACTCCATTGTTTTTTCATAGGACTCTGTGGGCACATTTTTCAACTTCCCAAAGAGTTTCTGTCCATTATTTTCATGAACTTCCACCTCTAAATAATCGCGATCTGATCTATCAATTTCAGCGAATACACCTGCGATAGAAGTATCATTTAGTATGAATTTAACCTCAGGATTACTACTGACAGAACTTAAACAGATCAAAGAATGAGTTGCGACTATCACGAATAAATATCGTAGATTAGAGACCCGGATACTAGCTAATGAAGTACTTGAAAACATCTTCCTTACCCCCTGGTATTCAACCCGCAAAACAAACTCTGTTAAAAAACAGAACTCCTAATCTTAAGAATTATCCGTTTAGTGTCAACCGGTCCCCAAAACAAGAACCGACAGGATTTTGAAACATATAATAGTATTTGTATACAAATATTTTCCAAAACGACCAACTTTTGTATGAAAATAAGGTTTTCAGGATGAGGGCAACTGAACCGGAAAAATGCGCAAAGGTCTTTACATAGCTAGCTCCTTGAAGCCAAATCTATCTTAAAATACTATTTAAACACTGTCGCGGCTTCCCAACCTTTATCTCGTGCAATGTCAATAAGTGTCCAACCTTCTTCAGTCTGATCGAGAAATTCGAGTATATACTTACCTTTGATGAATTCAGATTCACCACTGGATTCAAGTTCTGCAACTTTGTCCAACATCTTGAAAGCTCTTTTTAAGCGATTTATTCCGGGGTTGTTTGCAAGAATTTGATTCGCTAAATACTTCATAGCCCAAGGGTCCTCCAAACGAGCCGCTATATCAAGGTACTGCTCAGCCTCTAATTCATCTTTAGATATACCGTCCCCATTCAGTAAATGTCTGGCCATAGATGAAAGAGAAGCCGGGTGATTTAATTGACTACCTTTACTGAGATGATCCATGGCAGTCTCAATGTTTTTGGGAAGGCCTTCATAGCCATCTTTATATAAGGTATACAAGTAAAACGAGGATGGCCCATGCTTCAGTTTCTCAGCCGCACGAAGAAAATCCAACCCCTTCTGAATATCAGAAAGTCCTGCTTGCTGTTCTACGTGCATAAGCCCTAACATATAGTCACAGTCAGGAAGTTTTTTACCACTGCACTTCTTAAACCATCTCAATCCTGCAAGATGATTTACCGCAGTTCCTTGACCTGTGTAATGCATATTACCCAAGCTGTACATGGCACTAAGATTGTTGCCCGTCGCAGCTTTCTCAAAAAACTCAATTGCCATAGAGTATTTTTTTTCTGCATGAAATTGTTTTGCGGTTTTCAAATACTCTTCCGCAGATGGGTTATCGCTTTCTATATTCGATAACATTCCAATCAAAAATACTAATGGAATCATGAGTACATAATTTACTAGTATTTGCTTTAGTGAAATACTGGTCACTCGCATTGCAAGTATCTCACCTTGCATAGAGCGTGAATAAATGATTTTGTAACTACCAAGGGGCACAATTGGTAAAAGAAAACAAAACCAGAATGTCGATAATGTGGAACCACATTCACTACACTTGTCTGATTCACCCTGAAATCGCTTACCAAAACTTAATAAACTATTGATAATATACGCGGTTTCTCGTGTTCGTTTTGACGGTTTAGAGTTTGCAATGCACTGATCACAAAATGGTGATAAACGACGTGACGAACTGACTTCCTTCGCGTCCTGCGCTTCCTCGCCATTACCACCGCCTAATTGGCGAATAATATTTTCCATTGCATCAGACTCATCATTTTTTGTGGGAGTTTTCACCAAATCTTCAACTTCGGTAACATCTTCCACTTGTTCACTTAAAGAGTCATTGAGATAAAATTCCTGGACGCTCTTTAAGGCAGCTGTGTAAGCGTCCGAATGTCTTGCCAGTCGATGCAATAATTTTAGACCTTCTTGATATAATTCAGTCTCGGTGAAACCCTCATCCCGTCTACTTAAATGGAGGCGAATGCTATCAGCAAATTTATCATCATGGATGAGTTCTAGAACATGGCAGGCACTCTTAAAACTGGGTAAATCAGAGCGATTCATCAGTCGCGTAATGCCAGCCTCAATATGTTGTTCATTACCACTTAGTTTCCACAAACCAATGAGTGCATTTGCAACTACTCGATTACTATTGTCATAAGAACATTGAATCAGTTTTCTGGCATCATCAGAACCGCAAAGTTCAATAAAACCCTCCAATGCATTGGCTCGCACCCTATCATCATCGTGACTTAAGTAGCCTAATAAAATCTGTTTAACTTTAGCGCTATCTTCGCTAATACCCCCCAGAGCAAGTAATGTGCTGGCCAATTGATAATTATCTGTTGTGGTATCGAGAATACGTTGAAAATGATCAACAATACTAAAGCCTTCATCTAATATTTGACTAGTCACAACTGATTCTGATTTTGAAATAGTAGAGCTATCAGATATCTTCAATTGATCATTAAGATAATTAAAACTCTTCTTGTAGGTTTCATGCTCTGACTTTGAGATTCTAGAAAGCATGGCAGATCGGGCCTGAGGGCGCATCTTTTTGATAGTTTGTAATGCGAAATCACGAACTTCAACAGATTCATCCAGAACCAAGCAGGCCGCATATGCCTGACTCGAGAGTACTTCATGATTTATCAAAGCTAAAAAAGCTTGTTTACGAATCTCTGCTTGTGGATCCCTCATCCATTCCATCAAATCATCTCGAAAACGACCAGGTTCAATTGCAGCTAATTGAATCGCATTTATGGTTAACCAATTCTGATTCCGTATTTGAGCAATATGCTTAATCAAATCAAATGCCTCGATCAGCTGAGACTTTAGAATATATTCCACAGCCCTTGCATGTACTCTTGTGTCATCACTTTGAAAAGCCTGCTGAATTCGTCTTCTGATGGACGCTTTATCGCGATGACTCTTAGCATATTTTAAATCCCGTATCCGATCTTGTATAAATTGTTTGATACGCGGGTGTTCCTCAAATTTAATAGCAGCTTCTAATAACTGAATTTTATCGGGATCAGAGGATTCGAGCAAATTGATATAGTTTTTTTGTCGACTGCTGGGATCAGAATCTAGCAAGCCTAAAGAGCTCAGTCTACCTTTCTCATCGCCTAAGTTAACCATTAGGTGAGTTTAACATAATACAAGTACAACGATAGCGTTCAAGATGGCAGCATGCTCCTCTAAAAAGCGCATATCTATAAAGACCTGATTATTTTTTCTGCTACTCTTCGACCCGAAAGTAAAGCGCCCTGAATCGAAGGCTGTAATTCTCCATCACCACAATGATAAATACCATCTCTCAAACAGCTTTTAGCTTCTAGATTTCCAACCACTGGTAAAGCTTTCGGAATCTGATATCTCTTTAAGTGCTCAAACTGATGACCTGGAAACCAATCGTATA